>JAYVSP010000180.1:0-1918 GCA_043775215.1 Planctomyces sp.
AGTTGCTCCGCAACTGAGATTCCCATTGCATAGTCGATCGCAGGGAAACGTGATGTCGGGATTCGGTTGATGTTCGGAATGCGAGTCGCGGGAGCGACTTGCCTACGTTTCTGCCGCTTCGCCGCGCTAGACTTTCCATCAGCGGTTTGGCCTATTGGGGATGGAGAGAACTTCCAAAGCCTTGCCGACGAGTTCCTCGTCTCCCGTTTCGACGGCCAGATCTCCCAACGAGACAATTCCAACGAGCCGCTTGGCTCGGTCAAAGACAGCCAGCCGCCGCACTTGCTTGTCTTTCATCATTTCAGCCGCTTCGCTGACGTCCTGGTCGTCAAAACAATAATAGATGCCTTGCGTCATGACGTCGCGCACTGGAGTTGTGTCGGGATTCGAGCCTTCGGCAATCGCTCGCAAGGTAATGTCGCGGTCAGTGATCATGCCGATCAACCGGCCGTCGTCGCAAACGGGCATTGGCCCGACTTCCAATTCGCTCATTCGCCGGGAAACTTCCCGCACGGTCGCATCTGGACGTGTGCATTCAACTTCGCGGGTCATCACATCGCTAACTTGCATGGCTGGGTTCCTCTGAATGACCAATAAAATAAACAGAGAGGCGATGATCCTGCCGAGTACACTTTCGATTGGTCGATAGTCGCCTGCGCTTCTAACAACCAATCGCCAACTCAGCAGGATCTTCGCCTCCCTGACCAGACTGTTTTGCAAATCAAATGCCCAGACTTATGTTTTCAGCCGGAGCGAACCGTCGGTGTTTCAATATTTCGGCGGAACTTCCATGAGCCGGTCGCGTTGTGTTTTCCTGTTCTTTTTCAATGAGACAGCGTCAAGGATTTGCGAGACCATCAAGCTCCGCCAAAGTCTCGGCAGATTGGAAATCGGTATGGTCTGTGATCGAGCAACGTCCGCACCTTTTAGCGAATTATGAGGAGATATCGGCCTGTTTCGACGTGGTCTCCGAGCGACCGAGACGCTTGGTCGCCGACCTGCTTAGTGCCAATCGACAACTGTTGTATTTTTCACGTCGCCGCGAATTCTGCACGGCGCAGAATGACATCCTCAGTTTTGTCTAACACAACGTGCGACGATCCTTCTGCTTATGCACGACAGCGCAGCCGACTGCGATTGAACATCGTTTTCAATTTGATGTCGGCATCCCTGTTGCACGGCAAGACGCAAGCTTTGGTATCGTTGTACTCTCAGAGGCTCAATATTTTTTGGAGACAAGATGACTCCACGAGATTTCCAGCCTTCGAAAAGTTTGGCGACATCAAAAAACTGTCTAAGCTTGGCGGAAGATATTGCTTGACGAAATCCAAGGAGGCAAATCATGACGTGGGAGGAAATCGCTGGTAATTGGAAGGAATTCAAAGGCCGGATCAAACAGAACTGGGGCAAATTGAATAACGACGAATTGGAGGTTGTCGACGGCGAATGGGATCAACTCGTGGGCACAATTCAGGCCCATTACGCCCTGACCAAAGTGCAAGCCGAGCGGGAAGTCGAAGAGTTCTGCTCAAAATGCTCGGCCCCGCAATCGCAGTGTGGCTAGTGCGTCTTCAAGACTTAAATCACGGGTTGTGAGCGGCAAGGCGCTAGCCGGCGTCAGCCCCCACTTCTGAAGACAATTTTTGAAACACTAATCTTCGCTGATCTTCACTAAAGACTTCTGGTTGTTCTGCCTTCATGAGCGAAGATAAGGACCGGCGCATCAATAACTGTCGTAGCCGAAGTCGAAGTCGCCAGACTTCGGATCTGAACTCGGGCGAGTTCAGCTACATCGGACAGTTATTTCTGCGCCGGTCCTAAGATAAGTGGAGATCAGCGTTCCTGTTTTCTAAGTCCGTGCTCCGGTCTTCTGTCTTCAGGCCCGAAGGGACGTCACTCGAAAGCCCAGGGCAACGCC
>JAYVSP010000181.1:0-5835 GCA_043775215.1 Planctomyces sp.
GTGCGGCGATGCATCGCCGCTTTCATTTGCGGCGAAGCCGCCTTCTTTTCGTTGAGTCGTGTTGCGGATTCTCGAACAAGAAAAGCGGCTCCGCCGCAAACAAAAGCGGCGATGCATCGCCGCACTCCAAAACTACTTCAGCGCCTTCAAGATCAACGATCCCACCGGACCGAGGTTTTCGCGTTCATCGAAGACCAGCGCCGAACGAGGCTTCAGATGCGGCAATCGGAACGCACTAACCGAGCTTTGCAGGGCATCGGCCAACTCTGCCAAGATGCCGACTGACTCGGAAGCGTGTTTGGTGCCGGCTGCGGTTTGCTGCGTGACACTGGAGATGTCGTGCATCGACTTGGTCAGCATCTCGGCCGTGCGGGCCTGCTGACGAGTCGATTGGCTGATCGACTGAATGAGTTCGGCGAGGCTCTTCGACACGGAGTCAATTTCGCTCAGCGTATAGCCCGCTTCGGAGGCCAACTTTGTTCCGCTGACCACTTCCTTGGTGCATTGCTCCATCGCGGTGATGGCTTCGGCCGTTTCGCGTTGGATGGCCTTGATCAAAGTTTCGATTTGTTGAGTGGCTCGGTTGGATCGTTCGGCCAGGCGTTCGACTTCTTCGGCGACGACGGCGAAGCCTTTGCCAGCATCACCCGCCATCGCGGCTTGGATCGAGGCGTTGAGCGCCAGGATGCTGGTTCGGTCGGCGATATCACCGATCAATTGGACGATCTCGCCGACTTCCTGCGAGGACTCGCCGAGCCGTTTAATCCGCTTGGCGTTTTCTTGAACTTGATCGCGGATGCGTTCCATGCCCTGCATCGTATTCTGCACGGCCTTCGTTCCTTGAACGGCGCTTTCGCGGGCCAGATTGGCGACATTGGCCGATTGTTCGGTGTGCTCCGAGACCAGTTGAATCGAAGCGGCCATGTCCTTAATCGCGGTCGAGGTATCGGCGATCTGAGCCGATTGCTGATCGCTGCCCATCGAGAGCCGGTCAGTAGTTTTCTGAATCTCGCCCGCCGAGTTGGTCACCTGAGTTACCGTTTCGTGCAGGTTGGAGATGATCGTCCGCAATTGAAAGATCATGTGATTGATCGATTCGGCGATTCCGCCGGTGAGTTCGTCGGTCACTTCGGCCTCTTGTGTCAGATCGCCGCTGGCGATGATGGCCACTTCTTCTTTCAGCTTCTGCACGGCGAGTTGAATGCTGTCCCGCTCTTCGCGTGTTTGAATCAGCGACAGCGTGTTATCGCACATCGCGTTCAACGACATCGCGACGGTCCCCAGTTCGTCTTCGGAAAGGACATCGGCGCGGGCATCGAAGTCTCCGATGCCGATCTGACCGAGCATGTCGGTGATCGCATCGGTCTGGCGAGTCAGGTTGCGAGCCAGTGCGTAACCGGCGATCAAGACCACCGCCGTGGCCAGTGCGGCGATGGCGAGCATCGTTAGAAACATACGATTGACCGGCTGCCGCACTTCGGCGAGGTCGATCTTCGACAGCAACGCCCATGTGCAGCCGGGCTGAGTGTCATCCGCACGGTGAATCGCGACTGGCTGCCACGACGTCAACACCGTTGCTCCGCGATAGTCCACTTCGATCTGCGTTCCCGATTGTCCAGCCAACGCGCCAGTGGTCGCTGCACCGTCGATCCGAATATCCGGATGGATGATTGTCGTCTTGCGACCGAGCTTGTCGGACTTCAAAAGTTGCTCGGCGAATCGCGAGTTGTTGCGCAGCAGACCGCCGGGACCGACAGCGATGGTCTCGCCCGTCTCGCCCAGCCCGGTTTTTTCGTCCAGGATCGCGCTCACTCGACTGATCGGGATTTGGAAGATCGCGACACCAATTTTCTTGTTGCCGTCGAAGATCGGGGACGCGAGGAACGATGCGGTCTCGTCGAATGATGGCAGGTATGACTCATAGTCCAGAAAGGCGACGCTGTCGGACGAGTCCAGTTCCGCGGCCTTGGCGAACGCGCGGCCGAGGTTCGTCTGCGAGTACGGCTCTTCCTTCAACGACGTCGCGAAGTCCAGCTCTTTGAAACAGGAATAAACGACGTCACCGCTCTGGGCATCGACCAGAAAGATGTCGTACAGGCCGAACTTCTCCAGATAGCTGCGCAGCACCGGATGATACTTCGCGTGCTGGTCGCTGTAGGTCGAGCGATCTGCCGCTCGGTCCAAGAGGTGCTTCTTGCCGAGCGGATTGGGGTTGTTCTTCAGATACTGCGACTGCAACAGAATTCCAGCATCGCCAAGTGAATTGAACAGATCATTGACATTCGGTGATTTCCCCGCGTTGCGGCGGCGGTATTCCTCGCTGAAGTCGACGTCGTAGTACGAACGGAGTTGCCTGCGGAGGTCTTGAATTTCCTGCCGCGTTGCTTGGTTCTCGTCAATGACGGACAGGAATGATGCCTGAAACTCGTGGAGCGCATCGACGGTCATCGGGTTTTCGGCGAAGGTCGAAATCTGCCCGGCGAGTGTTTGGAAATACTGCTGCAACTGGCTGGCCTTGAGCGATCGAACTGCTTCCAACTGGTCCGTCGTCTTGGCCATTACCGCCCGATCGGCGCTGAAGTAGACCGCTGTGCTCAACGCTGCGATCGGAATCAACGCGACCGCCAAGAGTCCCAACAGCAACTTGAGGCGAATGCTGGTGCGAACCGCTCGGAACAAACCCGACTGCGACAGAGCGTGCCAGAAACTTGTGGGCTGATCCATGTCTCGAATCCTCATTCGTGATAAAGGCCGGGAAACCCCATCGCTCAAAAACGGCGAGAGTCTCCACGCAAGCGGCACGAGTAAGATGCCGTACGAATGACTAAAGACAAGTGGCTAAGTGCCGATCCGGTCGGTTACAGGCTGTGGCATTTTGGCATCATGCCGCGGAATTCATCCGACCGTCTCGTTGGCGCCCGCCAACACACTCAATCGAAGTGTGAGTTGTGAAGTTGCGTATTTGGTGGATCAGAACGACTCGACCGATCGAGATTTCGATGAATCGTTGTATTTGTCACAGAGCAGAGCAGAACAGAGCAGAGCAGCAACGACGGATCGAACGCAAACCGCTCTGCTTGTTATCCGTGTGGGCTTCCTATCCGTGTGCTTGTGGTTCGCGTTCGTCGGATTTTTTGAGCCATTTCACGCGAGCTACAAGCACACGGATAGGAAGCCCACACGGATAAAGACAATCCGAGATCATGGGGGTCTGATTTCTCACACGGTTTGATTGATACGTCGGTCGTCAAACTGCGCAACTTCAATAAACGCAAGAACCGGCGCATCAATAACTGTCGTAGCCGAAGTCGCCAGACTTCGGATCTGAACTCTGGCGAGTTCAGCTACATCGGCGGACGCTCCAATGGATCACGGGCAGGTTGAAAACCTGCCCCACGCCGTGGTTCGATAATGTCACCGCGGTGGAGTGGCCTGCGGGGCCGTTGCGATTCCAGATGGCTGGACCGACTCATAATGATCCTCACTGCTTGGCGGAGCCGGGAACAGGCGATCGTCGTAGTACAGTCGGTTGGCCGTTTGGAAAAACGAAATTGCCGCACGGAGGCGCTGCTTGGGCGGGAGACGCTCCGGCTTGAGTCCAAATGTGCTCTGGTCGAAGTCATAGACCCAGCCCTGTCGCCGCGCATCGAGCACGACGAGCTTGTTGTCAGCGGTCAGCAATGCGACATCGTGGTTGTGCTGCATCAGGGCATAACCTTGTTCCGGCGGCAGATTGAGTGCATCGCGGCCAAAGAACGTCGAGCGGTACTCGCCCCCTAGCAAACCCATGATGGTGGGTGCGATATCCAGCGATGAAGCCAGTGTGTGGCATCGAGTTCCCTGTTGCTCGGCATCCGGGCGAATCATCAGGACCGGGACGCGATACGACTTCATGGGAAAAGCCTGACTGCCGTAAACCCGCGCGCCATGATCTCCCATGACGACGAACAGCGTGTTCTTTTTCCAGGCGCGATCCTGCATCTTGTCGAAGAACATGCCGAGCGACCAATCGGCGTATCGGACGGCGTTGTCACGAGATTGCTCGGACGAAGGGCGGTTGATGCGACCGTCGGGATAAGTGAACGGGCGGTGGTTTGAGACCGTCAGCAGCATCGCGAGGAACGGTTTCCCTTCGGCGTGCAGACTGTCGAATTCCGTCAGCGCGCGGTTGAATAGATCCTCGTCCGAGACGCCCCATGCATTCACAAACGCTGGCTTGACGAAGTTTTTCTGTTCGACGAACCGGTTGAATCCATTGGCCGTCATGAAGGAGCGGAGTCCGTCGAAAACGCCGCGGCCAGCGCTCACGAACAGCCGATTGTAGCCACGATCCGCCAGCACGTGCGCCAAAGTGTAGATGTGCTGAGAGTGGTCTCGCTTAAGGATGGATTCGGTGGGAATCGGCGGCAGCGTTGTGGTCACTGCCTCCAGGGCACGAGCCGTTCGATTGCCGGTCGCGAAGAAGTGGTCGAACAGGATTCCCTCGTTCGATAATTTGTCCAGGCAAGGGGTCAAGCCGCGATCGTCTCCCAACACGCCGACGAAATCAGAACCCAGACTCTCTTCCAGCACAATGACCACATTCCAGTTTCGCGGCGGCTCGGAGGCATGCACGGTGCGGTCAAGCGGATTGGTTGAGCTTTCATGCCACTGGTCTCCCGGTTGCAACACATGACTTCGGACCTCTTGGGCCGCATCGTCCGGTTTGATGGTCAAATAGAATTCCGCGTAATCGAAATGGCAGGTCCAGGCGTGATACAAAAAGGTGTAAATGCCATTGCCAGCGCATTCGTTTGACGTCCGATCAGCAGTCACATTCATGCTGCCCATGCCGCTGGTCAGCCAGAGTCCAGCGATCACCGTCCAACTTCCGGCAAGCACGCAGACTCGTTGACGGAACGGCATGTGGTCTTCCAGCCGGCGCATGAATCGCCGCCGCAAGAGGAAGTACGATCCCCCGCCGAACACGGCGACCGCACTCACCAATTCGACCACCGGAAACGATTGCCAGATGTTGCAGCACACTTCAGTGGGATACACGAGGTACTCAAAGGCGATGTAGTTCAGCCGCCCATCGAATTCGTTGAAGAACAAAGCTTCCGTAATCGCGATCAAAGGCACAGTCAGAAATGCAACGATCCAACAGAGCTCCATGAACCACCGGCTGGGTCGAGTCAGCAGCCAGCGATTGCGGCAAAATGTGAAATGCCATGACTGGACCTGCACGCTCAACAGCGCGACGAGCAGATCAAACCGCAAGCCCGTGACGAACACTTTCGCGCTGGACGCCAGCGACAGATGCCTCCAGTCAGCAAACCAAAAGAAAAATGCAGCGCGAGTGAGCGTAAAGCTCAGCAAGAACACCGCGGCAATGTCAGCCACGATCCGAAATCGCTGGAGCAAACTGCGCGGCGGCTCACGACGGGAGGTGAGCACAGACTCGACGAGCGCGCGCGATGCGGCCTCGCCTTCAGAATTCAGAGGTGTCGACATTCCACAAACATCCTTGTTGGCCGCTTGGCGGCGTGCCGAGTCCATGAGCACATATTCCGATGGCGATCCGCCCGGTTTTGGCCTTTGGCGACCCCGATGGTGGCCTTTATGGAATGCCCTGTAGTGCTTTTTGCCAATGGCGCGAACACCGGATTGCCTGACAAGCAAATGACGAAGGCGGGCTGTATGGAGCAATGGTCGCGAAACTGTTATTCCTGCCGCCGTCGGCGGCTTCTGACCTCTGACATGTCGTGCGTGCATCGAAAAAGAAGGTGGGACGCCGATGCCAACGGGGTCGGGAGTCTTTTTCATGCCGCATCACCAGAATTCCATTGTGTAAAC
>JAYVSP010000182.1:0-4201 GCA_043775215.1 Planctomyces sp.
GCCTGTGAATCTTTCGAGCCGCGACCGTCAGGGAGTGTGACGGACAAGGACTTATGACCGCTCCCTGACGGTCGCGGCTCAATTCCTTCACAGGCTCTCAGAGTCAACCGCGAGCACCCGCTGCAAGAGGTCTGAGACGTTGATGGTCGCCACTGTTTGACCATCCAGTCGAAACGGGATTGTTTGTCCTGCCACGAAGATGGTCGTGCGAGCGAATTGTGGTGCAACGGTTGCACCGGACGGTTCCGTCAAGACTTCAATCTGCTTCTGCCGCAGGTTGACGATCCAGTACTCGACAGTGCCCGCCGCGGCATAAGTCGTTCCCTTCAGAGTCCGATCCTGACGCAACGAGGAATCCGCCACCTCAATCACCAAACCGATCGACTCCGGCCCCGGATGCTGAACGCCCCGTCCGCTCCGTGGAGAACGCACGATCGCCAAGTCGGGTTCAGGCTCGCTGTCGAGAGTCGTAATCGCACTTTGAACTCGTAACCGCCAACCCGGTGGAAGTAACGAACGCAGCAATTCGTCCAAGTCCTCGATCGTGTCGTCATGCAAGGGACTGTGAGTCATTTTGGAAACCAACCATCCCCGAAGCAGTTCCAGCCGGTCGTTCTCGCCAAAGATGCCGCATTCGATCATGCGGTGATAGTCGGCCACGGAGAATCGCCAGAGCGGATAGAGCGGCGGTTTCGATCGTGAATCGCCGTGACGTGACCGCTCGTCACTCTCGCGCAATATGGCGTCTAGCTCGTCCTTCGACCACGGATACTTGTCGAGCTTCACGAACAGCCAACCCTCCAGCAGCTCGACCGGATCGTCTTCGTCAAACACCGCCGCGTCAATCATTTGGTGATATTCGTCCACAGTGATGCGCCGCAGCGGCAGGTCGGGCGGAAAGTCGGGGCGTGGACGGAGGCGGGATTCCATCGCAAACGGCACGACACTCGCCTGCGTCCCGGCTCGAACCGCTGAACGAGTCAAGCTGATGCGACTCATGTTACCTCGCATAGTGGAAAATGAATGGATGGACTGTTGACAACAAAGATATCCCGTTGACTGGAGCGTGATCAACCCGCGACAGCGACCGCCATGACCGCCTCTTCGGTCCAATCTTTCGCGGCTCGAATCTCTTTCAGCCGGCCGCGTGACATGACGGCGACTCGGTCACAGACGGCGAGCAGTTCGGTGAGGTACGAACTCACAAAGATGATCGCTTTTCCGGCGGCGGCTTGTTCACCCATCAGGCGGTAGATCTCGGCCTTCGTGCCGACGTCAATGCCGCGCGTCGGTTCGTCGAGCAACAGGATGTCCGCCTCTTGGTGCAGCACACGAGCGATCGCCACCTTTTGTTGGTTGCCGCCGGAAAGCTCGCCGATTGTTTGCTCCGGCGAGACGGCTTTGACTTGCAGCCGCATCATCCAGTTGGAAACGGCCGTTTGCCGTCGTTCGAGATTCAGCCAACCGAACCGCGAATAGGGTTGTAAACGGCTGTAGGTGACGTTGTCGGCGATCGACCGCGTTTGCGCGAGTCCTTCGGTCTTGCGGTCTTCAGAGACGAGACCGAAACCGGCGCGAATGCGACTTCGCGGCGTGTTGCGATCAGGCGTCAGTTCTTCAAAATTCAAAATTGGCGGGACAGAGCTTGAATGTTGGGAAAGGTCTGTCCCGCCAATTCTGAATTGTGAAGACCGGACCCCGGCTCCGTGCTTGATCGGATCAAGGCCGAACAAGCAGCGCAGCAGCTCAGTCCGCCCGGCCCCGATCAATCCCGCGAAGCCCAGAATTTCTCCGCGTCGCAGTTCAAAGCTGACATCTGTTGGGATCCCTTCGCCGCTGAGACTGCTGACTCGCAGCAGGACTTCGCCGGGAGTGTGCGGGACGGACGGAAACAATTCTGACACGCTGCGGCCGACCATCAGCGAGACGATATCGGCATCAGTCGTGTTCGACAGCTCGCCGTTACCGACGGAGCGGCCGTCGCGCAGCACGGCGTAGCAGTCGCACACCTGCCGAATTTCTTCCAAAAAGTGGCTGATGTAGACAATTCCCAGACCGGCATCTCTCAATCGGCGGATCACGGCGAAGAGGTGCTCGACGTCGTTGCGTGTCAGCGAACTGGTTGGCTCATCGAACACGATGACTTTGCTGTCCGCGGCCAGAGCACGCGCGATCTCCACTAACTGTTGCAACGCGATCGGCAACTCGCGAACTGGTGTGTCAGGCCGCAGATCGCGATGTCCGAGCAGGTCCAACGCCCGTCGCACTTTGACACGTTGAGCGTTGCGATCGAGTACGCCGAAATGGCGGCATTCCTGGCCAAGCATGATGTTGTCTTCAACGCTCAAGTCCGGCGCAAGATTCAACTCCTGATAGATCATGCTGACGCCGGCCAATCTTGCGTCGTGTGGCCCGCTTGGCGAATACATTTTTCCGGCGAGCGTCATCCCGCCCGCATCGGGAGCGTGTGCTCCACTGAGCACTTTCATCAGCGTACTCTTGCCGGCCCCGTTCTCGCCGATCAGAGCCAGCACACGCCCGGCCGACACGTCCAGCGAAACATCACGCAGCGCTTGCGTCGCGCCAAATGACTTCGAGATGCCGGACATCGTGAGAAGTATGGGCATGGTGAGGACAGCAGGGATCTTCGAGTGCGGCGTCAGGGTGTGCGAGCCGTGAGTGGATGGTAATCCTCTCGGTCCCAGCCATCTATGAACGGAGCCAGTGGGGCTGATACGTCAAATCTGGCTGTTATCACCATTGGCGTTGACGATGTCGTTGCCTTCGGAAGTCGGGTTTTACAACATTGTGTATGGCGTCTCAGCACCGCTTTGGATCTTTCATCGCAGGAGTGGACTTGTGAACGGAGCTGCGGAAGCCAAAGGCCCTCAAAGCAATCCAAATCGGTGCTGACACACCGCACTCCAAAGGTTGGCGGAAGACGGCTCGGACAGACATTGGACATCTTGGCTGTAACTGATCAAGCTGATGGTCGACTGGGAGGCGAGGGAGCAAGTTCAATATTGACGACCCGATCGTCCGGAGGCGATGCAATGAGTTTCGTGAACAATTCGAAACCACTTGGATTAATTGCCCGACGGTGGTTGCCCCGGGTTTCAATTCCAATGACGCTGGTCTTGATCCTTTTGCGAGGTCCGCTTTGGTATCACGACTTTCGATTGGCGGGTGTACCGGACATCGGCGATCCATTTGTGATGAAAACTGTGGAACCTTTGGAAGTCGATGCAGAAAAGAACCCGGTTGGACATTACCAGCGGGCGAATGGCAAATTGTCAGCCACGAATTACTTCCGAAATCGTTCGCCGAATCCGCTGGAGGAGTATCAACCCGCCTTGGACGACTGGCGCAAGGGAACGGAATGCTCCCGTGCTGTATTTATTCAACCCCAAAATCGCCACGAGCGGGTGAACCTGCTGGTGATGAATCTGGAAGAGTTCGCGAAGCTCGCTGAAGTGAAATCGCAGTGGGTGAGAAAAGAGGGGGGCCACGTTGAAGCTTGGCAATGGCTGCGAGCGATCGTGCGTTGCAGTCATCACTGTGGCCAAAACGGAACGCTTTTAGATCACAGCATGGGAAACACTGTTTTCGGCGTGGCGATGATCGGGATTCAACATATTTGGCTGCTCGATCCCGATGTCCCCACAGACGTTTTGCGACAGGCGGTCACCGACTACTTTGAGGATGAAACGCTCACGTCGAAGCCCGGCACGGTCCTGCGATGCGAGTATTTGCGTCTGATGCACGCAATTGATTCGGGACAAATGCCGGGACGTTTGGAAGGTCTCGAACTGAAAAACGTGCCCAAGCCACTGCATCAGTCGTGGTTGTTCTTGCAGGGCGATCCCGAATACTCACGACGACTGGTGCGGCTCGCTTATCAGAATTGGTTGGCGGAGATTGACAAGCCGTTCGCACGACGAGCACCGCGCGTATCGGGACGGGATTGGCTGACATTCTACGACGTCGCGGCGGTAGCAAATCAGAGTCTGTCTGCCGCCGAACTGCAGAAGAAGTTGGAGACAACCTGCTTGGCGCAATGTCTGCTCCGCGAGGACGGGCCGGTTGATCTGATGTTCGAACAAGAGGCCGTTTACCGTCAGACACTTGGTGTCGTCATCGCTTGTCATTGGTATTTTCGCCAGCATGGCGAGTGGCCGGACAAACTCGAGCAACTTGTTCC
>JAYVSP010000183.1:0-3911 GCA_043775215.1 Planctomyces sp.
AGCGCGCGAGCGAGGGCGAACGCTTCCCAGCGTTCCGCTGCGAAATGAGTCGAGTGAAGCGTTCGCCCTCGCTCGCGCGTCGGGTTAGTGTGGGACGACTGCCTTCGCGAGGCGGTCGATTTGCGATCTCGTTCGTGATTCTGTCACCGCGATGAGCAGCCACTCGTTCGCGGACGCTCCGTATTCGACCGCGAGGCTGGGGAAGCGAGAAAGGGCAGGGCCGATGTCGTAGCCGGCAGCTCGCGCTTGGCTTGCGACTTCGGCGGCATTGTCGCGGCAGCGGAGGACGAACTCTTTGAAGAAGGGACGGTCGAAAGCCAGTTCGAGGCCGGCGGCCGCGGTCAATTGCTCGGCGGCGTAGTGCGCCTTCTGGCAAGAAAGTTCGGCGACTTCGCGCAGGCCGCGCGGTCCGAGCAGTGAGAGGTAGACGGTCGCTCGCAGGGCCAACAGTCCTTGATTGGTGCAGATGTTTGACGTCGCTTTGTCGCGGCGGATGTGCTGTTCGCGCGTGCCGAGGGTCAGCACATAGCAGCGTTTGCCATTACGGTCGATCGTCTCACCGACCAAGCGGCCGGGCATCTGTCGCACGAACTCTTGCCGGCACGCCAGGATGCCCAGATACGGCCCGCCGTATTGCAGCGGTATGCCGAGCGACTGACCCTCGCCAACAGCGATGTCCGCTCCGTCATCGGCAGGACGGCGCAGCACACCCAGGCTGATCGGATCAAAGACAGAGATCGCGAGTGCTCCGTGTTGTTTTGCGGCGGCGAAGATCTCTTTCGGGCTTTCCAGACAGCCGAAGAAGTTCGGATGCTGCACGACAACGGCGGCGGTGCGGTCGTCGATCAGCCGTTCGACGTCGTGCGGATCGGCCGCGCCGCTCGGCGTCGGCACGACAACGACCTCGCAACCGAGGTGCCGCACGTAAGTCATCAGCGTCTCGCGATATTCCGGGTGGACGGAACCGAGCACGACGACTTTGTCCCGACGCTTTGTAATTCGCATGGCCATCAGCACGGCTTCGACGACCGCTGAAGCGCCCTCGTACATGCTGGCATTCGAGACGTCCATGCCGGTGAGTTGGCAGATCAATGTTTGAAATTCGAAGAACGCTTGCAAGCTCCCTTGGCTGGCTTCGGCCTGATAGGGAGTGTAGGCCGTGTAGAACTCGCTGCGACCGGCGATCGCGTCGACGGCGGCGGGGATAAAGTGGTCGTAGATGCCACCGCCCAAAAAGCTAACTCGGCCGGAAGCCCCAACGTTCCGAGCAGCCAAATCTCGCAGGTGCGATTCGAGTTCCAGTTCCGTCATCGACGGCGGCAACTGAAGCGGGCGATCCAGGAGTAACTCGCGCGGGATTTGATCGAACAGTTCCGCGACCGATTGGACACCGGCGGTCGCCAGCATTTCTCGCTGCTGTTCGGGAGTGTTACAGAGATAGGCCATGGGGAACCTCACTTGGAGTGCGGCGATGCATCGCCGCACTCCAAATTTAGTGCGCGGCACATTGTTGCTCATACGCCGCGGCGTCTAGCAATGATGCGATTTCATTTGGGTTGCTCAGCCGAATCTTCATCAGCCATCCGCGGCCAAAAGGGTCTTGCGACAAGGCATCCAGATCGTTCGGCAAGTTCGAGTTGACCTCAATGACTTCGCCAGACACGGGAGCATACAAGTCGCTCACCGCCTTGACGCTTTCTACTTCACCGAAGACTTCGCCGGCGGCGAATTTCTTGCCGATATTCGGCAAACCGACATAGACAAGGTCGGTCAATTCCTTCACTGCGAAGTCCGTGATGCCGACAGTCCCGACTCCGTCAGCAACGTGCAGCCATTCGTGAGACTTGGCGTATTTCAGCGTCTTCAGGTCCATGAAGATGATCTCCCATTCTTTCGGAATGATTTCAACGCAAAGCCGCAAAGAGGCAAAGTCGCGAGGATCGGAAGAGAGAAAAGAATGCCTGTGTCCTTGTTGGCCCTGCGTTTTTGCGTTGATAGCGGCCAAAGTCATTTCGATTGATGCCCGGTCGCGTTCTGTTCAATTTGCTCGAGCCGTGCTTGATGACGGCCCCCTTCGAATTGCGTCTTGACCCAGACTTCGGTCATGCGGTTGATCAGTTGCTCGCCCAGCAGGTCGGCGGACAGACACATCACGTTGGCATCGTTGTGCCGGCGGCTCATTTCGGCGGTCATATCATCGTGGCACAGAGCGGCTCGTACGCCGGGGAAGCGGTTGGCGGCGATGCTCATGCCGATGCCCGTACCGCAAATCAAGATGCCGCGATCGACCTGTTTGTCCGTGATTGCGGCAGCCACTTTCGCGGCATAGTCCGGGTAGTCGACGCGGTCGGCCGTGGCCGGTCCGAGGTCAACGGCCTCGTGGCCGAGGTCGGTCAGTTGACGCAGTATTTTCTGCTTGACTTGGACTCCGCGATGGTCGCTGGCAACGGCGATTTTCATGATTAGTCGCTCGGACATTTGAGTTGCGTATTGAGAAACCCAGATCTCAGATTGGAGATCTCAGGTATCGAAAATCAAGAAGCTAAAATCTCGTCAAGAATCTTTGCCAAATGCTGCTCGATGCTGGCGGCGCAGGCGGAGTACTCGTTCATGCCGCAACCGATCGGGTCAGAGATGTCAGTCCCGTCGCGTGCCAGAACTTGTATGCGGCCGGCCAATTCAGGATGGCTCTCCAAAATCGCGTTGCGATGGTGATTGGTCATGGTGTAGCAACGGTCGGCATGCGCGAGCAATCGGTCAGTCAGCGGCTGACTGGCGTGAGCTCGTAAGTCGATGCCGCGTCGCCGCATCATCTCCACCGATTCAGGACTGGCCTGCGATCCAAAATCGCCGGCCAGGCCGGCGGATGTCACGGCGAATCCGCGCGCCGTCAAGTCGTGGGGCTGACATTTCAGCCGTTGAGCCAGCAGGTTTCGGAAGAGACCCTCTGCCATTGGGCTGCGGCAGGTGTTGCCCGTGCAAACGAAGACGATCAACTCGCAGGCCGCCAATTGCAACCGATTTTCGTTGAGAGCCCCCAATCGTTCCGCGGTCCAACCTTGTTCATTCACTCGCACCACCGAGGTCGGGGCCGATGGCGGAGACCCTTCGTGGACCACCAGAGTGACGTCGCGCCAGGCAGGCGATTCGAAGTCTTCCGCAGGCGGAAAAGCGTCGAGTTCACGCACCAATAACGGTCCGCGCAGCAACTTCGCGACTTCGCTGAGCACCGGATGACTGGAAACTCTCAGCGCCAATTCGCCTTTCGGTGTCAGCGCCTGACGAGTCGCTTCGGGAAGCGTTTGCAGGAATCCTGGAAATCCGTCGGTGACGTTAACCAATGCTCGCAAAACAAGTGGTCCAGGCCAGCAACGTCGAGCCAATCGCAAGCCAACGAGTGACAGATGCGGCAGAAAATCGGTCGTCTCGTCAGCAGCTCGAACCAGCAGGGTCAGAGTCGCCTCCTCCTTGGCGAGTCGAGAGCCAGTTCCGTCGGCCAGCGCTAATCCAGACACGACGTATCCGGCCTCCGACGGCAGCACAACCAACTCGCCAGCCGACAGACGCTGCACGGCACGATGAATCACATCGCGTCTGTCCGTGACCTCACGCAGCTCGACGACCTCCGGCATTGTCTGAAAACTCCATAATATTGAAGGGCCGGGACGAATATAGTGGTCGCGAAGTGCCCCTTCAAGGAGCCGCTGTGAAGGTGGGGGAAGAGGAGGTGGGATGGTGGGGAGACAACTCACTGACGTTTTCGTACTACATAGTTCGCGATTTCTTGTCGGCTTGCACGCATTGTGGTACGTCGCGCTGCACCAGACGCCCCGGAGCGGCGTGCCACTTATTCTTTGCACGGCCGAGAATGACACATTTCGCGCGTCCCACACTAACCCGAAGCGGGGGGG
>JAYVSP010000184.1:0-6966 GCA_043775215.1 Planctomyces sp.
GTCCACTTAAATGACGGGACATATATGGACCTGTCCGCTTTGTTGCCCCGCTAAGCAGCCCCTAAGTATCGCGGCGCAAATAGCCGGCGGAGGACTCGAAGTACTTGCGGCGGCGGCGTTGTTTTTCTGGCGCGGCCGCGGTGGCTTGCTGTAAGTCGGCCAAATTAGCCGCACACACTCGACAGCCGACTGTTTGCAGATGGAAGTCGATGTATTCGCGTGGGCCATCGTCGAGTGCTTGCAACAGATAGGCACCCAGTTGGCTGCGGGTCGGACAACTCAAGCGGCCTCGCCGCCAGATTTCGCCGACGGTAAACCCGCCTTGGTCGCGCTCGCGGGCCAGCGCGGCGAGTTGTTTTCGTAACGGCTCCGAGTCGCGGAGCGAGCGTTCCACCGCGGCCATGCGTTCGGCGGGTAGTTGTTCAGACAGATAGGCCAGCAGTTCCTCGTGGCTGTACGACATGGGATTCGTTTCCGGAGGTGAGCGGTCATCGAGCCTCCAAATCCGATTCAAGGATGTAGAGGGTATTTGGAATCGGGTTGTGACAGTTGAGCCCACGCTCAACTATCGAAGTGTCGAACCTTTCAAGAACCCGCGCCCCAGCGTTCCTGGATTCAACAATTGTTCCGAGTTCGCCAATAAGTCCCCAGAAATTGTCCTTGGGAGAACAATCTACCGGAGTCGATTGTGTTCCATTGAACGAACGAAGGATGACTCTGGTGTTGATTGCCAGGGCGGTTGTGTTCTGGTTCATTGCGGTTTGTGCATTAATGCCAACACTCACTTGGCGACTATGCCCAGTTCTTGCAGCTTGGAAAGGCACTCGTCCCGCTCGCGGCTACGACTCAGCTCACGCCACGACGGGTCTTGGACGGAGAGAAACTCATCGGTAGACAGCGGCGGGACGCGGTTGTTGACGGCGGCGAATTGTAACAATCGTTGAATGCAACCGATTTCCAGCCGTGACAGGCCGGAGGCTTGCAGCCGGTAATCTTCGAACGCTTCCCATACCATCGGGAACAGTGGCTGCACGATTTGGCAGCCGATGGTTGCGGAGTACTCGCGGATCTCCAACTGCGCGTGCGAGTCCATGCGCAGGGCGAGGAAATGCAGCAGGTTGTGCAGATCGACTTTCCAATACGCTTCCGTATAAGTGGCCAGCGGCAAATCCTTGCGTGCCTGTTCGCGTGCGACGCCCAGGTCAAGTCGCTCTTGATAGACGCGACGCGCATGCTCTTGCAGCTCGCGTTCGGACGCCGTGAGCTGTCCTCCGACATCGGCCGGCAGAAGTTCGTCGCTGCCTTGGCGGTTGTTTTCGGCCTGCGACCGCCATTGATCCACGGGCGTGGCCTGTGCCGAGTCGATCGCGATCGAATACCGCGTTGAGTATTCGTTAACATTGGCTGTCCGATGCCGAATCCATTGCCTCCAACAGTCCATCGGCACGCGGACCAGAAACTTCAGCTCGGCCATCTCGAACGGTGTCGTATGCCGATGCCGCAGCAGATAGCGAATCAGCGTCCGATCGTCGGACGGTTTCTTCGTCCCCTCGCCGTAGCTGACGCGAGCCGCCTGCACGATCGAACTGTCTTCGCCCATCACGTCCACGAGACAGACGAAGCCATCATCAAGGACGGGAAACTTCTTCCAACGCAACTCGTCGAGCAGCGTTGGGCGATCAATTGGAGCAGCAGCAGAGACAGTGGCGGGCGACATGAGAGACCGGACGGTTGGAGACTGTTTTCGAGAATCTTGGAAAAGACAATGGCAATTTAGACTCTGAGCTAGACAAAATCCACGACTTCCGGCATCTCTTATTGGTTGCCTTCGGGAGTGCTGTGGCACGACACGGCTTTGGAATTTTGGATGAAGCCCTTTGGAGTCCTTTTTCCACTGCATGTTTGGCTACGGCACCACCACCGCTCTTGCAGTGGATACATCAGTATTCCGAACCGATTTCGTTGGAGGCAATTCGACGACAGTTTCCTGACCCGCACCTGTTTCGCGTATGGCATCGCGTTTATCCGATCGGCACCAGTTTTCATGGCTCGCGTCGTGCGGGATTGTGCTTTGTTCTCAACGGTGAAGCGGTAATCTCATTTCAAGCGGGGTCCACGTTCATTTTGAGAGACGGACAATTTGCTGATCTTCCGGAAGGTTCGTATCGGTTTGAAAACATCGGATCGACGAACGTCGAAATTGTGTCGGTCTGGGATTTTTCAGCATCTGCACAGTGGCTTCAGCCGGGGCAAACAAATGGGACAGACGGACAGGTCAAAAAACTCAGCCGAGGGCCCGGAAAAGGGGACAGGTCGGACAAGTCCATTTAATTGCCGATCAATTAAATGGACCTGTCGACCTGACGGGCTACCTGAAACTGTTGGACCTGGTCGAGCCGATTACTGCGCTCTGCTGATCATCCGGTGGCCAACACGCCATCGTCGTTGACATCGTGATCGCGATTTCCCGCGCTGCGGACCCGGCTCGGCAGTCAGCATCCACGCGACGCGTTTTCTCTCTCCGCCGCCATTGCTTGCGTCCGACACCGCGATCCGTCGCCTCACTCCGCTGGATGGAAAGTTCGCCGTCGGCTCAATAATCTGCAGGTCCTCTGGTTCTCCCCTGGTTCTCGTCCTCTGGTTCTCCAATACAAGTGCGGGCGCTCTCAATGACATTGGTTTGGGAGCAATTACCATCGGACCTTAATTTGAGGTAGTGAGCCTGTGTCAAATTACAGACATATTGGAGACAGCAATGCGTCCACTGCTGCTTGTTGTTGTTTATGTTATTTGCCTCTTAGTGGTTGGCTAAACAACATCGGTCGCGCAAACCGCCACTCCACAGTCGTCGGGAACGTTCTGGGTAGACCGGGGTTAAGGGAGGTTCGCTCCGCATATTGATTTTGTGGACCAAGCACTTTTCCCGAAATTGATCAAACAAGTCGGTATCCCAATTCATCTCCAACAACATTAAGGAGGACGTGGACGGGGAGGCCTCTGTTATCAAAGACTTTTCTTCGCTGACGCCTTTGCCGCATTCCGCGCTGATTCGATTGAAGTGGGTCGACAGCGCGGACTCGCCCGTTCATAGAGTTCAGAAGTCGAACAAAGCCACCTTGCAAGTCGATGTGACAAACAATGGCGATCATCAACTGACGCTGGGAGACCGTGACCTGTTGCTATTTGTGACCGTAAGGCATCCACCGGGGCAATCATACAATGGCGGGCATCGTACACGGTGTGTCAAGTTTTATGAGCCGGAACGCGCTAGCGTCCGGTTCGGAACGTCGTCCGGCTCACGAACCGGACGCTAGCGCGTTCCGGCTGATTTGGTCTGAGGCAAAGCCTCGCTCGACCTGGAGTGCTTCGGCTCGACGAAGCCCTCCATTCAAGTGGAGTCATACGTTGATCGTCAGGAACATGAGAATGGCGTTGCTGACATTCCACACGACGGTTTCTGACCGTCGATTGTCGCTATTCAAACGAAAGGAGGGCTTCGTCGAGCCGAAGCACTCCAAGATTTGGCGCAGTCGGATTAAGACCGCTCGAAGCCCGACTTGCGTGCGGCTTCGCATGAGGAGCACTGACATGAAACCGAGACTTTTGGGCATCGCCTTACGGATTCTTGTGGTCGTCGTGTGGGCCGTCCGTTGGGATGTTTGTTGCGCGTTGGCTGACGATGATCGGAAAGTTTTTGAGGACGCTCTTGCCTTGGCGGAGGACGGACAGGTCGAGTCGGCGGTGTTGAAACTCTTGTCGATGGCGGATGCGGAATCTGCGGCGGTGCAGGTCGGGCGGGCGGAGGCTCAGCGTGTACTGAAGGCATTGCGTGAGCAGGGAGACGCGATTCCGGTTGCGCGGCGGCGGTTGGTTGAAGGAGAATTGTTGTTGGCGCTGCGGGATCGCGACGGGGCGTTGCAGGCGTTTCGCGAAGTGGCGGGGAAGATTGCGGTGACGGAGGGGGACGGTTGGAATCAGGGGTTGTTGCCTCGCGATCGGTACTTTGTGGAACCGCCGAATGAGCACGTTCGAGGCGGGATGCCGGCGTTGCCGTTCACGATGGGGCCGGGAAGTCATCGGGACAATTGGTTGTTGCGGCGGTTCATCGCGCTGGAAGCGTGGGACGATGCGGCGAAGGAGTTCGCTCGCGTGTGGGAGTTGCATCGCGAGACGTTGGAGCCGTCGGTCGTGCAGGTCGCGACGGGATACGACAAGCAAGGACAGCCGACGGGCTTTGATCGGTGGCTCGTGCGGCCGGCGGGATTTTCGGGAGCGGGGTTGCAGTTCGCACTCGACTATGCGTTCTTTCTGCAACGCCCCGAGAACCTGGATCGGGCGCGCGAGGTGTTGCTCGAGGTGGCGCTGCGAATCGACATGGATCGCGATCCAAACAGAGCCACATGGATGCTGTCGTTGGCCGCGCGGCGATTGACGCCAGACGAAGTGCCGGGGCAAGACGGTCTGCCGAAGTTGCGGCCGATCGAGTTCGTGCATCGAGGTCATGGAATTGGCGTGTCGCGGGCGAGCTTCTTGCGGCTGGCGTTTGGGTTTCTCAAGACGCATGGGCAGGAGCAGCGGTTGGTCGAGCAGCTCACGCGGCGAATCGAAGCGGGCGAGAATCGGTTGCGGCGCGTGCTGGCTCAAGTTCGGTTGCAGCAGGGTGAGCCGGACGGGGCGACGAAGCTCGAACTGGAATACATCGCGGCGGCGAAGTTCGATCCGGTGACGACGGCGTATCGGCGAGCCGCGGTCTTCGAGGCGGCTCAGCAGATTCGCGACGCCGTTACGGAATGCGAGACCGTGTTGTCGCTGCTCGATCGCAATGACACGGACTCGAAGCCGTGGAACTTCCCCGATCCCGCCGAGCCGGACCCGGAAACAGACATGCGGGCGGCTCGCGTATCGCAATTCGGATTGCCGTTCGCGGGCTTTGTGGCCGGTCAGCCGAATCAGACAGCAATGTTGCGCGGCAATCTGTTGTCGCGGTTGGAGCGGCTGTATTCGTCGTTGGGCGAGACGGACAAGTCGCTCGATGCGACTCGGCGGCAGATTTTAATCGGCGGCATCGGGCGGCCGGTCAGCGCGTTCGATGAGTTGGCTCGAAAGCATCGAGCGGTTGGGAAAGGGGCCGAGTTCCTGGCTTGGGCGAAAGAGCAACTCGGCCAGATGCAGGATCAAATGCAAGACCTCAACACGCGAGCGAACTTGCAGTGGCTGGTCGGTGATCGGCAACGCGCGGCCGAATCGTTCGCGAAGGTCGAGCAGAAATACGACCTCGTGGCGTGGAAGGATCGATACCGCTCAGCCGGGCCGGAAGCGTTGCGAATCTTGCTGACGGCGTTGATCGCGGCGAATCCAAAAGACTCGCAGTCGCAGTTGGAGTTGCTCGAACTGGACGGGAACAACGACGAGACGCGATTGGCCGAGCGTTTGGAATTGCTGTTGGAAGCGGACCCGCGGAGGCTGTTCTGGCGAGGCAAGGGAGCGCGGCAAAACGAGTTGCCCTACAAGGATCAGTTCGAGATCGCGTATCGGCTGATGCGGCTGTACGAGCGGGCGAAGCAGTTCGACAAGTTGCAGCAGCTCGGCGTGCGGATCGCTCGCGGCGACAAACCGTTCGATCAGGTCGATGCGGGTCAGTATCAATATCGTGACGCGAACGCGTTACCGGAATCGGCGAACGGGGCACTAGCCTTGGCGATTCAATGGGCCGACACGGAGCAAAAGACAGCGGAACTGGCGGCGGCTCTCGAACAGACAAAGTGGCGCGCGGCGAAAGCTCAATTGGCGCGAAAGCTCGATGAGAGCAAATCGGAACCGCCCGCCTCGATCGGTTGGGCGAACCTGCCGCCGGGCGTGAGCTTGATCGCGTCGAACGAAAATGTTCTCTCGCTGACGAACGATGACCAGTTCGTTTATGCCGGACATCCGTGGGGCGTCGCGGTCTATGACTTCACCGGCAAACCGATCACGCGCATCGCACTGGGCGACGCGGCACTGACGCTGGCAACAATCGTAGGCGAGTCATTCCATGACTTGCATTCAAGCGGTGCGGCACTTCCTAAGTCATCGAAGGGCGTGCCAGAAAAGACAACGTCAAAAGACGACAAAACAAAAGATCGTCCAACTGAAAGCGACCGCGTCCTTCGCGAAGGCTCAGCGCGTGCCACTCAAGAGCATTTTGTTTGGGTCGGAACGCCGAAGGGGCTGTTTCGGATCGCGCGGTCGGATTGGTCGGTCGCTCATCAATGGATGCACGATTGGATGTCGCCGAAGGGCCGCGAATCGACGTTCGGGCCGAACGAAAACTTCCCGTATTCGTGGCTCGACAATCGCGTCAACACGCTGACCGTGGATGGCGACGAGTTGTGGATCGGGCAGCAGCGGACGATTCAGCGGCTCAACATGAAGACGCTGGAACTGCGAGCGTTCTCGGTCGAGGAATTGAAAGCCAGCAGTTGGGCCGATTGCGAGCGGATTGTGCTCGACGGCCGGTACGTCTGGGCAGACAGCAATCATTCCGGGCTGCGGCGTTACGACCGCGAGACAGATGAGTGGTCGGTCCCTGAACCGGTCGGGCCGCGCGAGCCGGTGCGACTGGTCGAGATCGTCGATGGCCGAGTTTTCGGCGACGTGTGGGTCAACGATCAATTGCGGCATCGGCTCTGTTTGATCGATCGGCAGACGCTGGCAATCTCGGTCATTCCGGTCACGGCGAAGAAAGAAGAACAATTGATCAACAGCCCACTGCGTTTCTTCGGCCGATACCGCGAACAGTTGGTGTTCGGCGCATACGGGCCGGGGTACGTGCTTGACGACGCGCATGAGCGGGACGGCGCTAGCCGCCGGTCTGCTGAATCACCGGTGGCTAGCCCAATGGCACTTACTTTAGATAACACTTGAGATTGGCATGAGGTTTGCGCCAGTCAAATTGACACATTGGAAGGGAGTCAATTTGGCATGGCG
>JAYVSP010000185.1:0-7332 GCA_043775215.1 Planctomyces sp.
GTCCGTGATCGGAGTCCCTTATCACCTGGACTGCGGCAGCGCTGGACCAGCCTCGTGATTCCAAAAACCAGCCACACGAGCACGAGATAGGCACAGGTATGGATCGCAACCATCTCCATGATGACATCGCTCATGTAACCAGGCTTGATCCGTTCGCTGATGATTTCCGGCACCAGCAGCAACGAAGGAACGGCGGCCAGCTTCCACCATCTCCGCAAGAATGCCAGTGAGGCACCTTGCAAAACAAAGTACGCCAGCATGGCCCACGCATACTCACTCATGATTCTTCCCCTGCGGCCAAGACGGCGACGCTGTCGAAACGCTGTTACCAATGATGCTTGCACTTGCTACAACGCCATTTCGAATGGGAACAAAGGGCAGGTCCAATTATTCGATACCGTTGGCGTTAAATGGCTCTCCGTCATCCGTGTTGATTCCAGTGTCCGGTGAGCCGCAAGGCGCTAGCCGCGGGTTGTTTTCGAGCACCCGCGGCTAGCGCCTAGCGGCTTACAATCAGGTTCCAACGCAAATGGCGGAGAACCAGTTTTCAGAAGGTGAGGTCATCTATGTACTCGTCAAAAATGCTTTTGGACTGTTCGGCGTACTCCACAGTTCGCATTGACCGTCGGTTTTTCTTGGGCTCTCTGGCTGCATTGAGCGGAGCGGCTCTCACCGCGAATCGGTGCGTCTACGCTGCTGACAAGTTCGGCCCCGACGCGAAGGTGCTCAAGTCGCTCCGTGAGAAAGCCGTCAACTTTCTGAAGACGACGCAGAGCGAAGACGGCTGTTGGACATCGGCCACTCAGCCGGGCATCACCGCGATGGTCTGCTTTGGGTTGGAGAGCGCCGGCGTGAACGGTGACGATCCGACATTGCAAAAAGGGCTGCGGCACCTGTTGAGTTATCTTCACAAGGACGGCGGCATCTATCACCCGGAGACGAACCACAAGAACTATGAAACCAGCATCACCGTAATCGCGTTGGCCGGAGCGAACTCAGACGGTCGGCACACTGCCGCCATCAAAGACGCGGAGAAGTTTCTGCGTGAATTGCAGTGGGACGAGACTGAGGGTTTGGATAAATCACATCCGTCGTTTGGAGGGGCGGGCTACGGGAAGTCGCAGCGGCCCGACTTGTCCAACACGGTGTTCTTGCTGGATGCTCTGAAAGCCGCCGGTGTGAAGGCCGATGATCCGGCCATGCAAAACGCGCTGCTCTTCGTATCGCGCTGTCAGAATCTCGAAAGCGAATTCAACACGACAGAGTTCGCCGCAAAAATCAACGACGGCGGCTTCTATTACACGCCGGCCGCGGGAGGAACCTCACAAGCTGGCAAGAACCCGGACGGCGGTTTGAGATCCTATGCCAGCATGACCTATGCCGGATTGAAAAGCATGCTCTACGCCGGGCTCAATAAAGACGACAAGCGAGTCAAAGCCGCGCTGGAATGGATTCGCAAGTACTATTCCGTCGATCAGAATCCCGGCTTGAACCAGCAGGGTTTGTACTACTACTACCACACGTTCGCGAAGACACTCGCCACGCTGGAGATTGATCTCTTCGAGGACGCAAAGGGTGAGAAGCACGACTGGCGCCAAGACTTGACCGCGGCCCTGGCAAAACGGCAAAAGGAGAACGGCAGTTGGGTGAACTCCGCCGACCGCTGGATGGAAGGCGATCCGAACCTCGCCACGGCCTACGGCCTCATGGCGCTGAAGTTCTGCGATCCGAAATAGCCGCGGCTTCGGGAGTGCTCCGGCTTGACGGAGCTTCGGAACTGTGGTCAAACCCTTGCGGCAATTCCAAAGCTCCATCAAGCCGCAGCACTCCCCAAGAGC
This sequence comes from Planctomyces sp., assembly GCA_043775215.1. GTDB lineage: Bacteria > Planctomycetota > Planctomycetia > Planctomycetales > Planctomycetaceae > SXKJ01. The sequence goes on from JAYVSP010000185.1 coordinate 1,839, forward strand.
AGGCATGAGATGATTCACCGTTCTTCCGCCGTCCTGACGCTGGCCTTCACGACGTGTCTTGGATTCAGTCTGGGTTGCGATCCAAGTCCGCGAGCAACAACGGGTGACTCTGGCGCGACGGTTGACACATCGAACGACGAAGCCCCTGGACCACAGACGGAACCCGCTTTGAATGCGGACTCGACAGGGGATGTCGGACCCCCGATCGATGGTTCCTCGAAGACCACTCTTTCAGTCCCGGTTATTGATCGAGCCGGTTTAGATGCCGTGCTGGCACAGTACAAAGGCCAAGTCGTGCTAATCGACTTCTGGGCCACTTGGTGTGTTCCCTGCCGCAAGAAATTTCCGCACACCGTGGAACTTGCGAAATCCCATCACGCGGACGGACTGGTAGTCATCGGAGTCGCGATTGATGATGAAGATGCGCAGGCTGACGTCGAGAAATTTCTCACCGAAAATCATGCGACGTTTGACAACTTTCGCAGTCAGGACGGAGTGAGCGACGAATCATTTGAAGCGTTCGAAATCCCCGGTGGAGCGATCCCGTGTTTGCGTCTGTATGACCGCGATGGACAGATCGTGAAGACTTTTGCCATCGATCCCACTGCCGACAAGCAGTTCACGGACGCCGACGTCGCCGCAGCCGTCAAAACGGCATTAAGTCAGAAGTAATGGGGTCGGGAGCCGTCTCCCCACCACCCTATCCCCCCATCTCCCCACCCGGAATTCTCGTAATCGCGGCTACGATCGTTTCCAGTTCAGTGACTCGCCGCATCAGACGGTTCAGCTCATCTTCGACGACGTAACCCAGTCGTTGCCCGACAATCAACTTGGGCGGCTTCTCTGTCGGCGATTCCTCGGCCCAGGCGGTTTCCGTCAGCCACAGTAGGCCGTTGCCGGTTTGCAGCAAGGCGCCGCGCTGCGGATCGGTCAGCAACACTCGGCCAATCACGCCACGAATCGGGTAGGCCGATTCGACCGCCGCGCGCCAGACCATCAGCTTGCGGTCTTTCAAATACGTGTAGGCTCCGGGATGCGGCCGAGTCGCCAGGCGAATCAGCCGGTGAATCTCTTCGGCGGAGTGCGACCAGTCGATCCAGCCGTCTTCGGGGGCTCGCTTGGCGTGATAGGTCGCCAGTGCATCGTCTTGCGGACACGGATCCCATTCGCCCGCCAGCAGTCTCGGCAGCCACCGATCCAACGCGCGTCGGATGGCTTGTTCCAGCGATCGCGTCACGTCGGTCGCATCGTCATTGGGAGACACGGCAAACGGTTCTTGCACCAAGATCGGGCCGCTGTCGGCTCCGGCATCCATCACGAAAAAGGTCGCCGCACCAGGAGTCGCGTCGGAGACCAACCACGCCACGGGAGCTCGGCCGCGGCCGCGCGGCAGGCACGTCGGATGAAAGCCGACACACGCTAATCGCGGCACGCCCAGCAATTCGGATTTGACAAGCTGCGACAGGCCGACCACAAAACAGACGTCTGGCTGCCAGGCTCTGATCTGAGCCACTGTGTCCGGCGCATTGATGTTTTGAAAGCCGACGCATGGAATACCCGCTTGCTCGGCGACGTCGGCGAGTCGAGCGAACCCACTGACCGCCGACGGATCGTCCGGCCGAAATTCCAGTACGCCAGCCACGGGAGCTTGATGGCGGATCAGAGCTTCCAGCGTCAGTCGCGTGCTGGAAGTGGCTCCCGCCAGCACAATTCGCAGAGATTGAGAAGTGGAGTTTTGCATGAGTCGCGTTTTGGTTGTTGGAGCCTCCGGGCATGCGAAGGTCATCTTGGACATCTTGGAGAAACAAGGTCAGCATCGGGTAGCCGGTTTGCTGGATGACTTCAAACCGGCCGGAACGATAGTGTTTGGATATTCCGTACTCGGCCCAGTGGCCGACGTGCTATCGCTCGCGACCGAATACAACGCCGACGGACTGTTCGTAGCGATTGGCGACAATTTCATTCGGTCGCAGATCGTGGAACGTCTGAAGTCACTGGCCCCGCAATTGACCTTCGTCAGCGCGGTGCATCCGTCGGCGCAGATTGCTCGCGGCGTGAGCCTGGGCGGCGGCAGTGTCGTGATGGCGGGCGTGGCGATCAACAGTGACGCAACGATTGGCGAATTCTGCATCGTCAACACGAACAGCTCGGTCGATCACGACACCCGGCTGGCAACGTTCAGCAGCCTGGCTCCGCGAGTCGCGACCGGCGGCAACGTGACCATCGGCGAGGGAAGCTCGATCGGGATCGGTGCAGTGATTCTGCACGGACGGGTAATCGGCCAGCACTGTGCCATCGGAGCGGGTGCTGTCGTGACACGCGACGTTCCCGACTTCACTGTGGCCTATGGCATTCCTGCCAAACTGATCCGCTCGCGAATGCCGGGCGAGAAGTATTTGTGACGTTCGAATTTGGTCTCGAAATATCGCTGCATTCCGAGCTACAACGTCTGGCGTTCTCGATTGTGGAAAATCGAATTTGCCTGTCCAACCAGCCAGGCGACTGGAGGGGACGGGACGACGAGTGGCGGGCGGGATCGCAACTCGACCAAGTGTTCGGATTCCGAGCGTCGCTCGCGTGGGTTTGTGATTCTCGAAAGGGAGTCAACAACGTCAGTGAACAGGGACGGATCTTGATTGGCTGGCTGCGGGCCGACATTCGTGGGTTCGTGCGAGTGAGCGGCAAGGCGCTAGCCTGGATTATTCATGGCCGCATACCAACCCGACGCGCAAGCGAGGCCATCGTCAAGCCTTGGCCTCGCTTGCGCGTCGGGTTAGTTTGGTGTCCATCCCAGTGCCTCGTCAGGTCTACAAACGTGGGTTCGTGCGAGTGAGCGGCAAGGCGCTAGCCGGCGCTAGCCGCCGGTAATGCTGCACGACCGGCGGCTAGCGCCTTGCCGCTCATAATTCCTGAATCAAGACCTGACGAGGCACTAGTTTGCCAATAGAAACGGTAGCTCGCCAGACTTTTTTTGCGAATGATCACATCGCCATGTCCCACCTCGATCAAAACCGCGCCGCATGGAATCGGCTCGCGAATGGCAGTCTGTTCGCGAAGCTGGCTTCGGATGAAGAGTGTCAGGCTCCCTTGGCAACGCTCGACACTCGTGGCTGGTTGCCGGCGAGCGTGTCTGGACTGAATGTGCTGTGTCTGGCTTCCGGTGGTGGCTGGCAGTCGATTCTCTATGCTGTGGCCGGAGCCCATGTCACGGTCGTGGACCTCAGCCCGGAAATGCTGAAGCTGGATCAGCAGGAGGCGACAAAACGCGGACTCGCGGTGCGGACGCTCGAAGCCTCAATGGATGATCTGCCCATGCTGGCGGATGCGAGTTTCGATATCGTCCATCAGCCAGTCAGCTCGTGTTACGTGCGCGACATCAGCCGGCTGTATCGCGAAGTTGCCCGTGTGCTGCGAGACGGCGGCCTTTACATCAGCCAGCACAAGCAACCAACCAGCTTGCAGATTTCACATCGCGACGAGCAGGATCGGTATACGATCGGCGTCGAGTACTATCACGCCGGTCCACTGCCGAATGTCGCAGATGACTCATACCGCGAGCATGGTGCTGTCGAATTCCTGCATCGCTGGAATGAGCTGATTGGTGACCTGTGCCGTGCCGGCTTTGTATTGGAAGACCTGCGCGAGCCGTTTCGCGCCGATCACAATTCACCGCCCGGACACTACGGACATCGCGGCCGGTTTATCGCACCGTATGTTCGCCTGAAGGCTCGCCGTCTTCCGCGAGCTCATGTTGCCGAGCCAGTTCGACGAATCTGGACGCCGTGAGGAGGTGAGGAGGTGAGGAGGTGAGGAGGTGAGGAGCCTTACCTCGCCGGCGCCCCACTAGGCGATGGTCCGATGCGGTCAAGATCGGCACCGACATTCGTTGCCGGCTGCGGACGAAAATCTTCGGCGGTGAGATTGGTGGCTTTCAGGAAGTCGAGTTGCGATAGGCCGGCTCGCGCGAAGCTGATCGTCGAAGCGTGCGATGCGAAGTTCGCTGAAATGTTCCATGATGCGGCCCACGACTCCGCAGTTCGGGGAGTGTCAGCTAAGGGCGACCACTGCCCCGAATCCAATTGCTGCGAAATCCAAGCATCGCTCACCGAATAGACGTTGTCGCGGTCTTTGGTCCACCGCACCGTTCGGCTCAGAGCATCAAACGTGTCGCGGGGCAATGAATCATTCCGCCACATCACTCCCAGCACGGATTGCCTCGCATCAAACAGATTGGATTCCGCAGCCACGGGCAACACGAAATCAGTCGATGACGTGTCCGCTTCCGGCTGATCCGCTCTGAAGTGAATCTGCAGCGGGAACTGATTTACGCAGGTGTTGTGAGTCAGTTCCAGGTTGGTATCCGGTGGCGGAGGTGTTGGAGACTCCACCTGAATCGCACTCCATCCTGAAAACAGATTGTTCTGGCAAACCAGTTGTGCGGAAGGGACCAAGTGCCACTCGAGGCCGACGCCTCGGCCCGGATAGATTTCACAGTCGCTCAGCCGGCAGTCGAGCACTTCAGCACGAATCAGCGCCTGCGGAGAATTCGATCCCGCTCGCAGCCGGCAGTGAGTCAGCCGCAGTTTTGGACCGCGAGCCACGATCAGCGGTTGGATGTTCTGCGTATTCGACGCTTGATGAAACTGAGCTGTGCGCAGTTCGAGTCCTTCCAGAACCAAAGAGGCGTCGGTCTCAAACATCGGCCTTCGCAGTTCGACGGCAGCATCCGTGAGCACGAGCAGAGGCTGCGAATTGGCCGCGGCAACGATGCGTAGACTTCGGCCTTCGAAATGCATGGGTTCAACGATGAATGGGCCGCGGCCGGTGATCTCGATCGTCGAACCATCCAAAGCAGAGTGCAGAGCATCTTCCAGCCGCCGGAAGCGTGGCCCGTCGGGCGTTTTGAGGGAGGGGTCGAAGTCCGGGCTCAAGAGTGCAAATTGACCGTGCTTTCCCCCATCCCGCGCCGGCACTGGCATTTTGGTGACATCGTCCCAGAACGGGTCGTCCTCAGTCTGTCGTGAATGTCCAAGCTCGCGATTTGCCAATGAATTCGAGTCGTCGTTCTGTTCGCCGCGCCGAATCAGCATCCAAGCGATCAGCCCCAATCCGATAACCGCGATCAACAGGCCGACATGCCGCTGAAATCGCCGGAGTTCCGGATCGCGCACCTGGCCGGTGGCGATAACGCGTTGGTCTGACATGAACACATCCGGGATTCTACGTCGCCATCATCGCTGCGCGTGATGAGCTGGTCTCTTCGCAGAGCATTGGCTCGTCACGCGCGGTGACGGCTACATATCGGCGGCTTCGCCGCACTATTGTCTTGTCGATTGCCTTGACGCCACCCCTATTTCATCCTCCCTCGGAGAATTCCGGTAGCCCTAAGGCATAACGCGGCCGAGCCGCAAATCACAAATCCGAAGTTCCAAATCTCAAGGAAAATGGAACCTCGAAATCTCAAAATGTCTGTGGCCGCTTCGATTGCAAAGTT
>JAYVSP010000186.1:0-6608 GCA_043775215.1 Planctomyces sp.
GGTCGCGACACAAATTCACAAAGAATGTGCGCGGCGATATCGCTTTCATCGTGGCTACACGGCTGCGTGGAAGAAGGCGATCGTTACTGTGGGTAAAGAAGAGACGTTGCCGGTTTAGTACAGCGTTGAGGCGGTTAAATGGGTCTCAGAAAATACAATCCGACGAGTGCCGGCCGCCGTGCGGGCAGTGTCAGCGATTTTGCGGAATTGACTCCGAATCCGGAGATCCCCAAGTCGTTGGTGAAGCGATTCAAGAAGCATGGCGGACGCAACAATCAGGGGCGAATCACTGCTCGTCACCGTGGTGGTGGCCATAAGCGGATGTACCGCATTGTTGATAGTTATCGAAACAAGGAAGAGTCTGCCGTCATTCAGTCGATCCAGTACGATCCATGTCGGTCAGCGCGATTGGCGCTGCTCGAATATACAGACGGTGTAAAGCGATACATTTTAGCTCCCGAAGGGATGAAAGCGGGCGACAAGGTTTGCACTGGTGCGGGGTCTGATCCCGTTGCCGGTGCGAACATGACGCTCGAAAAGATTCCGTTGGGCATGACGATTCATAACATCGAGATGGTGCCAGGCGGCGGCGCAAAACTGTGCCGCGCGGCTGGGACCGGCGCAGTTCTGAACGCTCGCGAGAAGAGTTGGGCACAGATCACGCTGCCGTCCGGTGAAGTTCGGCGGGTGCCGTGTGCTTGTAAGGCGACGATCGGTCGAGTGGGTAACAGCGAGCATAGTTCGGTGCAAATTGGTAAGGCTGGCCGCAATCGATGGAAGGGAATTCGTCCATCGGTTCGCGGTGTGGCGATGAACCCTGTCGCACACCCGATGGGTGGTGGCGAAGGCAAATCATCCGGCGGTCGGCATCCGTGTAGTCCAACCGGTAAATTGGCAAAGGGCGGAAAGACCAGGAAGCCTCGTAAGCCGACGTCATCGGCGATCCTGAGGCGCCGAAGTTCGCGGCGATATGGTCAGCAGGTGGTTTGAATCGGATTCAGTTGTGGTTTCGTGTGAGTTGTCTTTGAGTGAGGTGATTCGATGGCTCGGTCGGCAAAAAAGGGTCCGTACATCGATGCAAAGTTACTGAAACGCATTGAGCGCGCGGATATGGTTGCGAAGCGCGAGCCAATCAAGACATGGGCTCGTCGATCAACGATTTCTCCTGAGTTTGTGGGTCACACGTTTCTCGTGCATAACGGTAAGCTGCATTTGTCGGTCTATGTCACGGACGAGATGGTGGGGCATAAGCTCGGTGAGTTTTCTCCGACGAGAACATTTCGTGGACACGGTGCTCGAGGCAAGAAGTAACTGATTCGTTGTGTAGACGGTGTGGGATTTCATTCATGGCTCAAATTCGTAGTAACGCGAAGTTTGTTCGGATCTCGTCGAGCAAGTTGAAGCCGACAGCGGATTTGATTCGCGGCCGGACGTTGCGGTCGGCGGCGAGCACTTTGGAGTATCTGCCGAACCGCGGGGCAAAGTTGATCCGCAAATGTTTGGCCTCCTTGGCGGCAAACGCCGAGGATCGTGGTGTGCGTAATGTGGATAACTTGGTGCTCAGTAAAGTGGAAATCGGAACGGGTCCTATTATGCGTCGGATCCAACCGATGTCTCGCGGTCAGGCGTTTGTGATTCGGAAACGGCTGTCGCACATCTTCCTGGCAGTTGAAGTCCCGGAGCTGTAACGCGACTCGGATACTTAGGAAGCACTGGCGGGTAATGATATGGGACAAAAGGTTAGACCAACTGGGTATCGCCTCGGTATTACCGATACGTGGAGAAGCCGTTGGTATGCGCCGAAAAAGGAGTTCGCCAGCTTATTGGGCGAGGATATTCGGCTTCGCAGCTATATTCGCAAGAAATATCAGTATTCGGGGATTCCCCGCATTGAAATTGAACGGACTCGCGACCAGGTGGTTGTGTTTTTGCACACTGCTCGGCCGGGAATCATCATCGGTCGCAAAGGCCAGGAAGTCGACAAGCTCAAAGCAGAGCTAGAAGAGTTCACCGGGCGCCGAATGGATTTGAAGATCGTTGAGGTCAACAATCCCAACCGGAACGCCAACTTGATGGCCGAGGATGTTGCTCAGCAGTTAATGAAGCGAACTAGTTTTCGCCGAGCGATTAAGAAGACCTTGGATACTGTCATGGAAGCGGGCGCTCATGGCATAAAGATTGTTTTATCGGGTCGATTGGGCGGGGCGGAAATGTCCCGTACTGAGAAGGCCATACGCGGGTCGATTCCGCTTTCGACGATTCTGCGCAATATTGATTACGGATTCGCGGTTGCGAAAACGGCGCAAGGGACCATTGGGGTCAAAGTTTGGATCGATAACGGACCTTATGTTGACGGAGTGAGCCGAGATGGCACTCATGCCGAAGCGGGTCAAGCACCGCAAAAACCAAAGAGGACGCATAAGAGGTAACGCGGTGCGCGGGTGTCGTGTCAGTTTCGGTGATTGGGGTTTGCAGTCTTTGGACGCAGGTCACGTCAACGCAACGACGATCGAAGCATGCCGTATTGCCGCGAATCAGTACATTCGTGGGGAGGGGAAGTTGTATATTCGCATCTTCCCGTCCAAACCGGTGACCGCGAGGCCGCTGGAGACACGAATGGGTAAAGGTAAAGGCGAACCGGATCACTGGGTTGCGGTCGTCAGGCCGGGCACAATTCTGTTTGAATTGGCCGGTGTGACCCATGACGCGGCGAGAGACTGTTTCGCCCGTGTGGCTCATAAATTGCCGATCCAGGTGTGCTTGGTAGCCCGAGCAGCACGGTAGTGATCAGCGGTTTGGAGCCTGGGCTTTGAGAAGACAAATAGTTTGATTGGCGAGCGTCAACTGCTGGGTTGAGTCTTGAGCGAGTCAGTGTTGGAATGTGGATAAGGGTTTGAGCAGATGCGAGCACGTGAACTGAAAGTTCAATCGACCGACCAACTGCAGCAGACCAAGGCGGCATTGGAAGGGGAATTGTTGCGGCACGTTTCCTCTGTGGTAGCCAATGCAGCAAAGGCTAGGCTTCAAAGAGGAGTTCGCAAGGATTTGGCTCGCGTGTTGACACTGTTGAAACAAAAACAGAATTAGTCCGTCGAGAAGGATAGAAGATGAAACGGCGCGTTATTGGGCGAGTCACTTCGGATCGGATGCAAAAGACGATTCGTGTGTCGATTCCACGTCGCGTAAAGGATGACGTTACGGGAAAATTTTTGAATCGTGAGACAGCCTGTCTGGCGCACGACGAAAAAGAAGAAGCGAACGTGTCCGACATGGTGGAGTTGATCGAATCGCGTCCGCTGTCACGTCTCAAACGCTGGGAATTGGTTCGGGTCGTTTCTCGCGGGACATCCAAATAAGGTAGGTCGACATGATTCAGATGCAGACCATGCTGGACATTGCCGACAACACGGGCGCGAAAACTGCGCGCTGTATTAAAGTGTTGGGTGGCACTTCGCGCCGTACGGCCGGTATCGGTGACACGGTGGTGGTTAGTATTCAAAAGGCGATTCCTGGTGGAGCCGTCAAGTCGGGACAAGTCGTGAAGGCAGTCATCGTTCGCACTCGAAAGAAGCAGCGCCGCGAGGATGGCGGGTATGTCAGCTTTGATTCGAACGCGGCGGTGCTGATTGATCCCGAAGGGAATCCGCGAGGCACGCGCATTTTTGGTGCGGTCGCTCGCGAACTTCGAGATCGGAAATTCATGAAGATCGTCAGCCTTGCGGCGGAAGTGGTGTAGGTGACGTATGCAACTGCGACGCGAAGACATGGTGATGGTGTTGTCGGGAAACTTCCGAGGCCACGGCCCGGCGAAGATCGTGACAATCGATCGTGACGCCGGCACGGCAGTTGTGGAAGGAATCGGCAAGGCGTTGAAACACGTCAAGCGTGGGCATCCCAAAAGCCCACAAGGTGGGCGGGTGACGATTCCCGTTCCCATTCAATTATCGAATCTGGCGGTGCATTGTCCGAAATGTCACCGTGGTGTGCGTTTGAAATGTCAATTGGTCGATGGCGGTAAGCGTCGCGTTTGTGGCCGGTGTCAGCAGCCCCTCTAGCGTTTTCGGTAGCAGTACAATGGCTCGTCTTCAGCAATTTTATCAGGACGTCGTCATCCCGAAGCTTTCAGAAAAGCTCGGTGTGAAGAATCGGCACGCGCTACCGCGATTGACTAAGATCGTGATCAGTATGGGTGTTGGGAAGGCCGTTCAGGAACGCAAACGTTTGGACGAGGCAGTGTCTCATCTGGGTTTGATTTCCGGGCAAAAACCGTCCATCAAGAAATCACGCATCGCTGTTTCGGCGTTCCGTCTACGCGAGGACATGGAAATTGGTTGTTGCGTGACATTGCGCGGTCAGCGGATGTATGAATTCTTAGATCGATTCATTATGTTGGCGCTGCCGCGAGTCCGTGACTTCCGTGGTTTGAATCCGAAGTCGTTCGATGGACGTGGAAACTTTTCGGCTGGGTTGCAGGAACAAACAGTGTTCCCGGAGATTCCGGCGGACAAGGTGCAGTTCACTCAGGGGATGAACCTCACGTTCGTCACAACGGCCAATGACGATGAGGCGGGGCGATTGCTGTTGGCGGAGCTGGGTATCCCGTTCCGAAGTTGAATTCATTTGTGGTGATCAAGGGTCGGTAAGCGATGGCAACCAAGGCGAAAATCGCGAAAGCGAAACGAGTGCCCAAGTTCAAGGTGCGGCAAGAACACCGCTGCCAAGTGTGTGGGCGGCCTCGAGCTGTGTATCGGAAGTTCGCGTTGTGTCGTATCTGTTTCCGTAATTTCGCGCTGGATGGCATGATTCCCGGCGTCAAGAAGGCCAGTTGGTAGAGCGAGGTAGGTAAGACTATGTTAACTGATCCCATTGGCGACTTGGCGACCCGGCTTCGAAATGCGTTGTCGATAGAAGCAACTCATGTCGACATGCCGTCGTCGGTCTTGAAGTCCCAGGTCGCGGCAGTCTTGCAACGAGAAGGCTTCATCTGGGATTACGAATCGCACCAAACCGAAGGAAAGCCTGGTTCCACGTTGCGTGTGAATCTGAAATATGGCCCCAGCGGTGAGCGAGTCGTTAGAAGTATCAAGCGGGTGAGTCGTCCCGGACGGCGGATTTATTACGGTCGGGCGTCGATGCCAAAGGTGCTCGGTGGATTAGGCGTGCTTGTGTTGTCGACCAACCAAGGTGTCTTGAGTAGTCGCGAAGCGGCTGCCAAGGGAGTGGGTGGCGAAGCACTGTTGGAAATTTGGTAAACGAAATTCAGGCTTAGGTACTTCGATGTCACGCGTTGGAAAAAAACCGATCGACATTCCTGGTGGCGTTCAAATTGAACTCACGGCGGGTCTGGTAAGTGCCAGCGGGCCGAAGGGTAAGTTGGCGCTGACCGTTCCGGGAATAATAAAGATTTCTCGTGAGGGGAATTCGTTGACGGTTGCAGTGGAGGGCGAGAGCCGCACAGATAAGGCTATGCACGGACTGTATCGAAGTCTGATTCAGAACACCGTCACTGGAGTGCAAGCGGGTTTTGAAAAGCGACTGGAACTCAGTGGTGTCGGTTATCAATGTGTGATCAAGGGAAAGAAGCTGGAATTATCAGTAGGATTCTCGAAACCAGTGATTTTTGAAATTCCTGCCGGCATTCTGTGCGTGGCTCCAGATAATACTCACTTGGTGGTTTCGGGGGTCGACAAACAGAGCGTGGGTCAGTTTGCGGCTCAGGTCCGAGCGACTCGTGTTCCCGACCCGTACAAGGCCAAAGGGGTCAAGTACCAAGGTGAATTTATCCGTCGTAAGGCGGGCAAGGCATTCGGGAGCGGCGGCTAGACAAATCATCGCCTGACTCTCTGAGTCGGGCTAAAGACGTGCGACACGCCGCGGCTCGGAGAGTCAGGCTACGCGAAAATTCGGCCCTGTGGGCTTCAACTAAAGATATTGCCATGTCAATTACTGGATCTCTTCAACGTCGAAAGCAGCGACGAGTTTGGCGAGTCCGAAATCAAATTCGGCGGCCAGCCACGGGGCGCTTGCGGTTGTCGGTTTTTCGCAGCAATAAGCATATTTATGCTCAGGTTATCGACGACCAAAATGGCGTAACGGTAGCGAGCGCGAGTACGTCGGAACCAGGTTTACGCGAGCAGGTGCCGAACGGCGGAAATGCGGCAGCCGCTCAGGCTGTTGGCAAGACTATTGCCGAACGTTGTTTGCAAAAGGGTGTTACTGAAGTCGTCTTTGATCGTGGAGCGTATCGATATCACGGTCGAGTGGCCGCACTCGCGGAAGGTGCCCGTGGGGCGGGATTACAGTTTTGATCTGAGTCGACCGTTTTGGGATGAGGGTTATTGTGGCCGAATCAAAATCTGATCAAGTCGAACATGTTCTGCAGATTCGACGATGTGCCTGTGTGGTCAAGGGTGGCCGGCGGTTCAGTTTCACGGGCTTGGTGGTTGTGGGCGATGGTCGTGGAGCAGTTGGTTGGGGATACGGCAAGGGATTGGAAGTGCCGGTCGCGGTCGAGAAGGCAACTCGGTCGGCCGATCGCACGCGAATCAAGGTGCCGGTCACGCATCACACGATTCCCCATCAAGTCGAGGGGAAGTTCGGTTCCTCAC
>JAYVSP010000187.1:0-5189 GCA_043775215.1 Planctomyces sp.
CGTCAAACCCAGGGCGGCGCTACGCGGCTGACGCCGCTCCGCTCTGCCCTGGGCTATCGAGTTTTTGCCCTTTGGGCCAGGACAACTGCGCAACTTCAATAAGCGTGAGCGAGGGCGAGCGCTTCAACAGGATTTCTTTTCGATCGGAGCGATCGCCCTCGATTACGCTTCGGGTTACTTCCATATGCGACACCCACACCCAGATTTTTCATCGCCGCGAATCGAGAACAATCCCACGGATGCGAACGAAGCTCGCGTCGACGCTGCGATTGCGGAATACCTGCAAGCGGTGGAAACAGGGAACACTCCGTCGCTGCCGGAATTTTTGAAGCGGCATGAGGGACTCGCCGACGACCTGCGCGAGTTCCTCACCGATCAAGCTGCGTTTCAGCGTCTGGCCGCGCCGCTGACGACATCGGCTCCGGGCATTCCGACCGAGATCAAATCAACAACCCCCGAATTACTGCCGCGCACATTCGGCGGGTTCGAGTTGCAGCGAGTGATCGGGCACGGCGGCATGGGAATCGTTTACGCAGCACGGCGATTGGCCGATGAGCGTTCTGTCGCGCTCAAGTTGCTGCATCCTTGGCTGACATTGGATGCGACCGCAGTGTTGCGGTTTGAGCGTGAGGCGGCAGCCGCCGCGTCATTGCAGCACCCGCATATTGTGCCGGTCCTTGAAGCGGGTTCGGTCGACGGCGTGCCGTTCATGGTGATGCCGTTGATCGACGGCGAATCGTTGGATCAGATCATCAGGCGAATGGCGTCCAGACTAACCCGAAGCGTGAGCGAGGGCGAGGGCGAACGCTTCACCGCGCTCCACCACGAAGGAAGTCGAGTGAGCGTTCGCCCTCGCTCACGCTTCGGGTTAGTGTCAAGTGGCTCTCCGCCCGTCGCACCGACCGACACAATGCCAACAGGCATCCCAGCGATCATAGGGCTGACAACGCCCGCTCGCCTGGCGCACCAATTGGCCGACGTCGCCGATGCTCTGGACCATGCGCATCAACGAGGCGTGATTCATCGAGACATCAAACCCTCGAACTTGTTGCTCACCGATGACGGACGATTATTGGTAACTGACTTTGGACTGGCACATGTTGTCCAACAGCCGAGTTTGACGCGCACAGGCGAAGCGGTCGGCTCGCCGGCGTATATGTCTCCGGAGCAATTGGCCTCGCGCGGCGCGAGCATTCCAGTTGATCGGCGGACCGACGTCTATTCGCTCGGCGCGACGCTGTATGAGTTGCTGACGGGACGTCGTCCGTTCGTCGGCGACTCGCGCGAGCAACTGTTGGCCAGCATTCAGCACGACGATCCGTTGCCGCCGCGTCGGTTGTGTCCAGACCTGCCTATCGACCTGGAGACAATTTGTCTGAAGGCGCTCGAAAAGGAACCGCGCCGCAGATATGCGACTGCTGCCGACATGGCGGCCGACTTACGCCGTGCAGCGATCCGCGAACCGATCCGCGCGCGACGTCCCAGTCCTCTTGCACGCGCTGGGCGGTGGACACTGCCGCGGCGAGTATCATTGCGGTGGCTGATCGCTCTGACTGCTTGTGGAGTCTTGGCGCTCGGACTCAGCATGGCATTCTGGCGGTCTCGGCAAGAGGCGGTCTCTGCGCGGCGGCAGCAGGCGGTTGACTCCGCGCTGGTCGTGGCGTTGACCGGCGACCTGAAGGCGACGGAACACGCGATCGCCGACGCCGAGCGAGCGGGCGTGTCCGCCGATTGGCTGCACATGCTGCGCGGGCAAGTCGCCTTTCACCGCGGTGAGTATTCGGCGGCAATCGAGCATTTGCATTTGGCCGCCTCGACGCGAAAGCCGACCGTGGCTGCAACCGCCATGTTGGCGACCGCTCATTTGGCCGCCGGCTCATGGGAAGACTACGAAACACTGATGAACGAGATCGAATCCCGAACTCCGATCACCGCCGAAGACTACTTGTTCAAAGGGGAAGCCGAGGTCTACTTCGATCCGCGGCTAGCGGTTCGCTGCTTGGACGACGCGATCCGCCGCCGCGACACGCCGCTGGCTCGGCTGGTCCGTGCGGCCGCGCGAACCAATCTGGCGTTCGACACGAATGACTTGCCGATCGCCGAGTCCGCATTGCGCGACGCGGCCATTGCGCGCGACCTGCTGCCCGATCATCCGGCCGCGCTGCTGGAAAGTCTCAATACGCACATCGTCGCGGCGGAGTTGTGGTCGGACTCCGGACAGCTCGACCGGCACGACGCCGAACTCAGCGCGGCCGAGCGAGATTATGAATCACTCAATCCATTCGGACATCTGCCAACCGTCATCCACAACCGCAGTTTGTTCCTGATTCAGACCGGCCGCGATGAGGCTGCGTGCGAACTGCTGCGAAAGTCAAAATCTCAGTATGACGCACCTCTGGTGGCATACGACTTCGCGCTCGCGCTGTATCGCCGTGGCGAGACTCAATCCGCGTTGCGCGTCATGGAATCCCGAGCCGCTGGCGGCGATTCTCGCCTGAGCGCGGATGAGTCATTTCTGCGCGTGCTGCTGTGGCGTGAAAACGGAGAGGCGGACAGAGCACTCGCGACGTATGACGACTTGGCACGCCGCTATCAATCGGGCGTCACCGCCATTTTCCGGCCGTGCTTGCGATTGCTGCTGGGCCAACCTGATTCGGCCATTTCCGAAAGTGCGCATCTGCGAACAACGGGCCGCCGCTCTCCATTGCGCGGAGCATTTTACGACCGGCTGCTCGCGTTCAATGCCAGCCAACTGTCCGAAGCAGAACTGTGCGATGCAGTGGCCGGCTCGCGCTGGGATCAGTGCGAAGCGTATTTCTTCATGGGGCTGTGGCATCTGGCTCGCGGTGATCGCGAGCAGGCTCGTTACCATTTCGAGCGTTGCGTAGCGACCCGCTGTGCCGGTTTCTTATCGTGGGACTGGAGCCACGCTCTGTTGCGCCGAATTGCTGCTGACCCCGAATGGCCCAAATGGATAAGGCGTGGCTGAGGCGTCTCGCCTCATCTCCGACGCGAGACGCGTCGGACACAGTGCGGAGGAGAATAACCAAATGACGAACCATCTGATGCGACGATACGTGGCGTTGATGATCTGTGGGCTGCTGCTATGCGGCGTAACTTGGTGGGCGCGCGGCGGTTCATCCGAGGAACGGCGTGGGGAACATTGGCACGAGATTGAACCGGGAGTCTGGCGTTCGGAGAGTCTGCCCTGCGGATACGCCTTAGTCGACGGCGACTCGGCGATGCTGATCGGCGCGGCGAGAAACGTCGATTGGCGCGGGCTGCGAATGCTCGGGGTCACTCGCATCGAGCAATGTCTGTTGACGCACCATCATCGCGACACCAGTGCGTTGGTGGGCGAGTTGCTCGCGGCGGGAATTTCCGTGCGCGCTCCGAAAGCCTCAGCCGAGTGGCTCTCCAGCGACGGCGTGTCGCGATTCTGGAAAGCCTGCTTGCCAGAGTTGGTGCCGGGACGCGAACCGGGCTTGAAGGATCGCACGTTCAATGCATTCGCGTACTTGGTTCACCCGCGCGGCTTCGACCAGATCGACTGCTCGCTCGAACACGCGCAGGTCATCGACTGGCACAACTGGCGACTGACAGTCCAGACAACTCCCGGCCACAGCCGCGATCATGTGTCGTTTGCCGCAGTCCGTGCGTCGGACGCAGCCGACATGGCGATCGTCTTTTGTGGCGATGCATTCGCGTCGCGCGGCAAGCTGTGGTCACCTTATTCAACTGATTGGGATCACTGGACCGACATGGGCTTGAAAGCGGCGGCCGAGTCCTTGCGAAAACTGGCTCAGCTCCAGCCGCGAAGGCTCTGCCCCGAACATGGGCCGGTGTTGACTGAGGACTGTGCCGCGGCTCTGGAAGAAACCGCGAAGGACGTGGACGAGGTCGGCTTCTTGAAGAGCTTTGAGCGGTTCAGCAAACAGCGGCTCGGCAACGAACCGCAGTACGAGTTCTTGGCCAAAGAGCAGGTTGCAACCGCGGGCGAGAAGCCGTGGACGAAACTCTCGCCACATCTGTTCTTGACGGGCAACACGTTTGTGCTGCGTTCGGATGCCGGACCGATCTTGGTCGTCGATCCATTCGGTGCCAATCTCGCCGAGCAAGTTCGCCGTTTGCAGCGTGACGAACAACTGGGGCCGATCGAGGTCGTATTGATCACGCACGCGCACAACGACCACTATGTCGGCCTGCACCAGTTGCCGAATCGGGACTCGTTCGCCGTCTGGACGCTGGACGAAGTGGCTCGTCCGATTGCCGAGCCGTTTGGCCGCACGGCCTTCGCGTTGGATGCGCGTTCGATCCGCACAGACCGCTGGCTGAAGTCGGGCGAGACGGCCGTGTGGCGCGAGTTCTCGTTCGACATCCGGCACTTTCCCGGCCAGACATATTTCACGATGGGCCTGCTGACGACGATCGATGGTCATCGCAGCTTCTTCACGGCTGACAACTTCTTTCACGCGAACCAATTCTCGGGTAGCGGCGGTTGGTCGGGACGCAACCGCGGTTGGCCAGACCTGTACGCTCAGAGTGCTCAATCGGTCTTGGATGCCGCTCCGGAATGGGTGCTGGCCGAGCATGGCGGCGCGTTCGAATTCAACACGGAAGATTTTCGACGGCGCGTCCGCTGGGGCCAACTCGCGGCGAAAGCGGCCGATGCTATTTCCCCCTCGGGCAGTTTTCGTCGCGACTGGAACCCCAGCCGCGCTCAAGTCGAGCCACTCGTCGTGCGAGCGACCGTCGGCAAAACTGCGAAGGCCAGCGTCGTCATCGAAAACCCACAGCCGACCGTTGAAGCATTGCAATTGCGACTCGAGCACGGCGAGGTCACTTCGCCCTGGTCGAGCGACCTCACGGTTCCGGCCAACGGAGCGGCGCGCATAGAGATGTCATTCGTCGTCTCGGAAAGGCTCGCGCCCGGCCAATACGTCGTGCCGCTGGTCATCACGTCAAAGGGCACTGAGGACGGCGGCGATTGTTTCATGGTGCTGGAGGTGGACCGGTGACGCCCGCGCGATAATTTGGAGTGCGGTGATGCTTCACCGCTTTGGATGGCGGCGGAGCCGCTTTTCTTTTGTCGATTCGTGTTGCCGATGCATGAAAATAAAGCGGCTCCGCCGCAAAGGAAAGCGGCGATGCACCGCCGCACTCCAAAAAAAGGCGGACGCTTGCGGGCT
>JAYVSP010000188.1:0-4387 GCA_043775215.1 Planctomyces sp.
CGCCGGCCTGCTGCGCGATCTGAAGCAACGCGGGCTGCTCGACGAAACGCTGGTGATCTGGGGCGGCGAGTTCGGCCGCACTCCGATGAGCGAACAAGGGGACGGCCGCGACCACAATCCCTACGGCTTCACGATGTGGTTCGCCGGCGGCGGAGTCCGCGGCGGCCAAACGATCGGCACCACCGACGAGATCGGCCTGCACGCGGTCGAAGACCGGCTGCATGTCCACGACCTGCACGCGACGATACTGGCGTCGCTGGGCGTCGATCACATGGAGCTGGTCTACAAACACAAAGGCCGCCCCGAACGCGCGACGCTCAACGAAGGCATCGCGTGCAAGAAGTTGTTCGGGTAGAACGCCAAGCAGAATGCACTTCAACGCAAAGACGCGAAGTCGCAAAGAGGCAAAGCAACAAGATGCCGATCTTTGCGCCTTCGCGTCTTTGCGTTGAAAATCTGCCGCCTCCTTCGCACACCCGACCCCTTCGTATTTCACGATCACGATTGTTCGCGTATTCTTTGCAGTGAGTGTGCATTAAACCGTTCAGCCTTGCTGTTGGAACCTGAACTGCCGAGGAGAATGAAGATGCGAATTGAGGAGACGCGAGAAGAGTTACTTCGCCTAGTTCACCAACGACCGTATCAGCCATTTCTGGTGAGTCTTGAGAATGGCGATCGCTTGATGGTTGAGCATCCGGAGAACATCGCCTTTGATCCAGAACAAAATGGGCGCAGCCGCTTTTACGTTCTCTCACGCAATCTTGCCTGTTGTGAGAACCTGGAGGCCGTCACCAGTGTTGTCCATGAAGACATTGGCGAACCGGTGGGTTCCTGAATCCTGGCCGTCGCCCTGTGGCGACGCACAAGGCATTTCTTCACCGGAGTATTCGTTTAGCCGCTACGCCATCGGCGTGCGCGCGACGTAAGTCGTGATTCCACTACGCGCCCACGCCGTTGGCGTTGGGGTTAAACAATGAGACCGACAGCCTCCGGGGTCGGTGGGGGAGGATTGACCGATTTACCGTAAGTTCCTGATTCCCGCTTGAAATCCCCCCAAGAATGTGATTGACTCCGACCCGGATTTTGAGGCGGCCGATAAGTTGATGTGATGCCGTGTGTTTTGGCTGCGGTAGGGAGCATCTGATGTACGCTCAACGCTCAACGCTCAACGCTCAACTATTGCCTGCCGTCTGAGTTTGAAATTGGGGCGGCTGCGGTCTCGCGTGTGTCAACGCGCGAATTCTTATGGCGACGCCGTCGCGTCGACGCCCTCGGAGTGCTGCGGCTCGACACAGCTCTCCATTCAAGAACGCTACGCGCGGCAACCTCACAGCGTCCGCGAACGGCAAGTGCAGCGGTGGCGCACGCGGCTCGCGTGCGACGTCGCCGAAATCGTGAGATTTCGGACGCGATGCGACAAAGGCACCGAAGGCTCACGACTTCGGCAACCGCGTGCGCCACGCCCGAACTGTCTCAGGATCGTGAGTCTCGCTTACTTGAATGGAGTGCTGTGTCGAGCCACAGCACTCCAGGGGAATAGACCTCGTCTTGTGGAGAGCTTGATATGCAAACGACATCGAACAGTGCGCCGGTTCTTGAGCCGGAGTTGGTGGCGAATGGTTGTGGAGTCGGTTGCGGTTCCGACGGAACGGCGGCCGAACGGAGCGAGGCGAAGACCAGTGATGCTGCGGCCTCTTGCCAGAGGGAGGCGTCAAGTTCGTTGAGTGCCACCGAAGTCCAGGCGAGTGCGAAGGCACCGCGCCCGTGGCCGGTCATCACGCTGGGAATTTACTGAGACAACCTGTCAGAAAATGACCAGTAGCCGAACTCGTGAGAGTTCGGTCCGAAGTCTCACGACTTCGGCTACCTGTTAAGACACTGAGAATTTACTGAGAGCAGTTGAGCCGCAGCCGGTGTGTTACCGGTTGCACCTGTGACCCTGTTTTTGAAAGGAACCTGACGATGACGAATGACAATGTTGGAGTGACGGTCGAACAATTGACCGCCGAACAGCAGAAGCTGTTGGAGAAGATGCGACAGCGAACCAAGGAACGCCAGCAAGTGCGAAAGAGCGTCATTGAGCGCTTGATGTCATGCTCATTGGTGATGATTTGATCGCGACGTGTTGGGGCGGACCATCAAGGCCGCCCCATTTTACTCCCCGCTTTTCGGAACATCGCCATGACCACGCTTCGGAATAGTCAGCGCATCCGCCAGACGATTGAATTGGGGCTGCCCGATTTTACGGATGCCTCCACCGAACTCGCGACGCATCCGCAATTCCGCGACTTGTATCCGGAGTTACTCGTTCGCTTACATCAGACGCTTCGGGCGGCAACCGACATTATGACCACCGCCGAGAATCGCTGCCTGGAACTCGCTGTAAATGATCCGGTCGCCGCCCGATTCGCAAAATACCTGCACCAGCACATCCAGGAAGAAATGCATCATGACGAGTGGGCGCTGGAAGACTTGGAATTGATCGGTGTCAAGCGAGCGGATGTGCTGCGACGGATGCCATCGCCCGCGGTGGCGGCGTGCGTGGGTGCCCGCTTTTACTGGATCAAGCATCACCACCCCGTCGCCGAAGTCGGCGCACTGGCCGTGCTGGAAGGCTATCCGCCCACGATCGACGTCATCGACATGATGCAGGAGACCACGGGTTGGCCACGCGCCGCGTTCCGCACGCTCGAGAGACATGCCCATCTCGATGCGCATCATCGCGATGAACTGATCGAAGTGATGGACGACCTGCCCCTCACCAATTGGCACCACGAAATCATCGCCACGACAGCGCTGCATGTCATGGACACGGCGTCAACGTTCTATCGTGAAATCGTCGAACAAGCGGAAGCATCTGCTGGCGAGGACGAAGCAATGCATCCGAACGCGGCATAGCCGCAATGAAACTTTCGTCCCAGATCGAAGATGGCGCTTTCGTCGCCGAAAAATGTTCTCAAAAAACAAAACTTTCAACGTTTGCAGTACAAGTCGATCGCGCGATTAGCGCGTTGTTCCCGTTCGATCCGTAGTTCGCGGTTGTTTGTCTTCGATTGTTCGGCGGCCCTGCTCGCCACATCCTTGAAGGAGGAAGCCATGACTGTCCATCGTTCCTACCGACAACTCGTCCTCGCTGCAACCTGCTTGATTGTCTTCCAAACGACATCAACAGCCCACGCACAAATCCCAAAGGAAGCAGTCGATGCAGCATTGAAGGGTCCGAAACGGACGATGATGCTGACCGCGAGCAGTGCCCACGATTACGCACATCGCATTAGGATCACCCCCGCCAAGATCACAAAGACGGATGCCACGCTCGTGGCCGAGGGCAAACTCGTGAACATTGTGAAGTTGAATGACAATGGTTCGATGCACTACCGGATTACGATCGAAGGCAACAACCAGCCAACGATCGAGATCTTCAAGGTCGATGAGTCAAAGGAGTTTAGTCATACACTTAAGAAAGTCGTCGACGTCGCCAAAGTTGTTGTGCCAATCGTAATTTCTATCTTCAAGAAGCTTGGCAGTGATTCCGAAGTCGATCTTCAGACGGTGGCGGACGGAGATCAAGCCGCCGCAAAACAAATTGAAGAACTCAACCAAAAGGATTGGAAAGTGCCGTGCGTGGCACTTATCAGTGCGATTGCAGCCAGACTTCAGGCTACCAAATAGGTTGCAACCAAAGGGGTCCTCGGAGTGCTGTGGCTCGACACAGCCCTCCATCCAAGAATCAAAACGCGCGGCAAAGTCACTGAGTTTCCGATCGCCAAGTGCAGCGACGGTTGGGGGTCTGTTCCTGATCGTGAGTCGCGCCTCCTTCGGACCGGAGCCGCAATAACTTCCCGATTTGTTTTCAGGGATGAATTCGCAAGCCGCAAGAGTGCGTGTCGCGATCTGTGTAGGACTCAAGGAAATCGATTGCGGTTTGGCCCGAAGGGTCGCAACTCGAAAGCCCAGGGCAACGCCCTGGGGAACTGAAGATGAACAAACTCCAGCCCTGAAAGGGCGGCACAATCGACGAATGTTGGTTTCGCCCTTTCAGGCAACGCCGTTAAGTATTTTGAACCAGTAAAAACCGGGGTTTACGTAATTTAGAGAACATGAAAAAAGCCGGACTCCCCAATGAACCAAACTGAAAACGCTTCAGCTTGAAAGGAGTCTGGCTATGAGCAAATCGCGCCCACAAGGAAGTCGGCGGGGCAAGGCGGTCAAAGCAACGAACGGTCAGGGTCAATCGAATGGGCAGGTCAACGGCGAGACGTTGCGATCTGCGGTCACATGGATTGTGAACGAGAAGAGTTTCGAGAACTTGAAGTTTCATGGCAATACAAAATGGTTGGTGTGCGACTTGATCATCTTGGCGGTGTTGTGGGTGTGGTCCGATCAC
>JAYVSP010000189.1:0-2067 GCA_043775215.1 Planctomyces sp.
CGAGACCGAAGTCCCTGACGACCGTAGACTGGCCCGACCGCGACGCTCGCCATAACCTCATGCTACACAATCGGCAGTGCCATTCGTGTCAGGAACCGATAATCAAACAACAATCGTTCCTAAGTTTGAGAGCGAGTTTCGCGAATCGTCCCGAGGAGATTTCTCATGCAACTGACAGTTGATGAACGTCGTGCGGTGGAAGCCGGACAGCCGCTGCGTTGCGCTATTCCGGGGACCAATGTGAGAGGCGTCATTATGCGCGATGACGTGTTTGCTAAGTTGCAACTGCCGGTGTCAGTCGTCGATCGCGAGCTGTTGGATGACATCTATTTGGGCTTAGCCTCGGACTCGCCCGACGATTGGAAGGCTCCCGAAGAGTGGGCTGCCGGGGCAACGCCATCATGAAGGTCGAACAGAAAATTCGGAACTGCATCACGGGAGCATGAACATGTCGAATTGGGAACAGCACATCATCAGCGATCCAGGGCTTTGTCACGGCAAGGCGTGTATTCGAGGGACGCGGATCATGGTGTCGGTAATCTTGGACAATCTGGCCGACGGACTGTCGCCCGACGAGATCGTTGCCGAGTATCCGCCACTGACGCTCGCTGATGTTCGAGCGGCGATTGCTTACGCGGCGGTTCTGACTCGCGAAGAAGAATTGGTTCCCCTGCGATGACCGCGTTTCGGCATCAAGCTCGACGAGAACCTGGGACAAAGTCACGCGGCTTTGCTGCGCGACGCGGGCTATGACACCGATCGCGTGACGGACGAAGGACTCTCCGGCACTGCGGACGCTGATCTGTGGCCAATCGTCTGTTGCGAAGGTCGCTTCTTCATCACGCTTGATCTCGACTTTTCCGATGTCCGGCATTTTGTCCCCGGCAGCCATCCAGGCATTCTCTTGCTACGTCCCGTCAGCCAGAGTCGCGATGCGGCTTTGGCCGTCTTGACGCGCGTGCTCAGCGAAGTTTCGTTACCCTCGTTGACCGGATGTTTGGCGATCGCCGACGAACGGAGAACTCGCATTCGACGACCATATCGGGTAATCGCCATGTTCCATATCGACAATGAAAAGAGGCTCCGATCGCTGCCAGCGTTTTGGTTCTTGAATGGAGGGCGGTGTTGGGGCACCCTCTGGGTCACACCGCACTCCAGGAAAGCCGTCCTGCAGATGTTCAAGTACGACGGATACGCCAAAGACAAAGACGGCAACTTCACTCAGAGCAAGTTCGTCGAGGTCTCCAATAAGGTCGCGTACACGGTCGAGTAGGGTTAGATTTTCGAAGGATCACGACGATACGTTGGATGCAACAGGCACGAAGGCAACTCATTGAGCGGCCACAGAACGTCGAGTAGCATCGCTCGCGAAGTTCGTTGTTGACGGGAGCAGACTCATGATTGGACGTGGTGCGATTGCAGAGGATACCGATCTCTTAGAACGATCGCCTCTTTCACAACGGGGTGAGCCGGTTTGGGAAGTTGCCTATTGTTACCCACGGCAGGGTGACTGGAGCGAAGCTGATTTCTTGGGATTTGAAACCGCGAATTTCCCTGTTGAGTTGGTCGATGGATGTTTGGAGTTCTTGCCCAGGCCCACTCCCTCACACCAACGACTATCGCGGTATTTGGCTCGGCGATTGGAAGACGTGGTCGAAGCACAATCTCTCGGCGAAGTGCTGTCCGCTCCATGCCCCGTTCGGCTTTGGACGGGCCGCCTGCGCGAGCCGGATGTGTTCTTTGTCCGCAAAGAGCGGAAAGTTGAGGGCGACAAGCCGCCCAACGGAGCCGACCTTGTCATTGAAATCACAAGTCCTGGTCCAACAAATCGCGAATGTGACTTGGTCGCCAAACGCGACGACTACGCTCAGGCCGGCATTGCGGAATATTGGATCGTCGATCTCAACGAAGAAACCGTCATCGTGCTGTCACTCGACGGCCAGTCCTATCGGACTCATGACGAATTCAAACCGGGAACGATCGCCACATCGCAGTTGCTCCCCAAGTTTCAGATCGACGTGACGGAACTCTTCAAATCGGCACAGTAAAGCTTTTGATTGATCAGCC
>JAYVSP010000190.1:0-9226 GCA_043775215.1 Planctomyces sp.
GGCGCTCACCTACGCGGAACGGGCCAGCCCCCCGGAACAGCAATGTGACATTTCTAAGTTGGCGAACCCTGTGACATTTCTATCTTGGTCCGACATCACTTGCGGCTTCGCTTGACGAGCTCGAATCCGCGGGATACTTTGCCTCCCTCGGATTTATGACCAGCAGGATGCTGTATTAGTGGGATTTATGATGACTCGCTCTCGCGGGCAGGTTGTGCTTACATGCCATTGCGAACCGTCGAGCTCTTTTGCGATGTCGTCGCGTTACACAGCTTCTCGAAAGCCGCGGTTGAGCGCAACGTGACTCAATCGTCGGTCAGCCAGTCGATTTCGGCGCTGGAAAAGCGTTTGGGCGTGCAACTGATCGACCGCGGCAAACGGCCGTTCCAACTGACTGCGGCTGGAACCGTGTATCACGAAGGCTGCCGCGAGTTGCTGGACGAGTTCCACAAGCTGGAGGACCGCGTGCGGACGATCGTCGATAAGGTCGTCGGCCGCGTACGAATCGCGGCGATCTACTCGGTGGGACTGTCGGAGATGGATCGCTATCTGCAGCGTTATCGCGAGTTGTACCCCGAGGTGGATTTGCGAATCGACTACGTCCATCCTGACGAAGTCTACGGACGAGTTTCCGCCGACGAAGCGGACTTGGGATTGGTGTCGTTTCCGAAAGAGGGGGGCGAATTCACGGCTCAAGAGTGGCAACGCCAGCCGCTCGTGCTGGTGGTGCCGCCGGATCATAAACTGGCGGACGACAACCGCGACCGAGCCGGTGTCGCGGTCCAGTCGATCGATGGGGAAGACTTCGTGAACTTCACCGAAGACCTGACCATTCGCCGGCAAATCGACCGGTGCCTGAGATCCGCTAAGGTGACCGTCAACGTCGTGCATTCATTCGACAATATCGAGAACATCAAACGCGCGGTCGAAATCGGGTCTGGCGTTTCGATCCTGCCGGAACCGACCGTCCAGCGCGAGGTCGAAGCCGGCACGCTGGTCGCGCTGCCACTCAAGGACGTCGCTTGGTTTCGCCCGCTGGGGGTCATCCAAAAACGCCACAAAGCACTGTCAACCGCGGCCGACAAATTCAAGGAACTGTTGCGAGTGTCCCCCGCGAACTTGCCGCCCGTCGAACGGATCAACGGACACAAACACCGCCGCTCGCGAACAACAATGCCCGTCTTAACCGGAGCAACAGAATCATGATCGATACCGCAACGAAAGAACGAATCATCGTCGAAGAAGCGGAGGATGCCGGACCATACATCATGGTCACCGTCGACCAGTTGGACGCCATTCGCCAATTGCTCGAAACCAACCACGTCTCCTTTTCGGTGGCCCGGCCGGCGATTTCCATCGACGGCGGGCCATACACCACGGTCATCCGTTTTCGGAGAAATGCAAACGCTCCGTCCATCCAAGCTCTCTTGGATCAGGTGTCGTAACGTTGGGGATGATTTGATGACTTTGTCACTGGAGATACAACAACTGCGAGATTCGCACCTGGAAGAGCTTGATCATTGTTTGCGCTATGTTCGCGATACCGAATATGCTTGGCTCATCCTGCAACAGTTGGCGACACAGAGAAAAGCAATCTCGATTCGAGATCAACCCACGAAACAACCCAGAAACCTCTCCGAACTTGTTGCGCGAGCGGAACATTACACGACGGTCTATCTGGCGGAGTCCGCCCTCGAACGAATTGTCGCCATCTTTGAGGACTTCTTCTTCGAACTCTTGCGATTGTGGTTGCTGGAACATCCACGGAGTTTGGAAAAAAAACAATTGGAGTTTTCGACGGTCTTGGATGCGACGGATATCACCAGCATTAAATCGGCGGTCATCGAACGTGAGTTATTGGATCTCAAGTATCAACGTGTGGAGAAATGGTTTCGATTCCTGCAAGAGAGAATCGGCATCGCCCTGCCTGTGGAAGGCGTCATTGAAATGTTCGTGGAGATGAAGGCTCGACGCGACGTCATTACTCACAGTCGGGGAATCGTCACGGGCATCTATATGCAGAAAGTGGGAACGAATGCCAAGTATTCGCTGGGCGAGCGGATTGAGGTCACGGATTCCTATCTCGACAATAGCAGTACGACATTGAAAGGTTTGATCGCGCAGCTTGCGAATGCGACCCTGACACGAGCGAGTATTTAACGGATCGATTATTTCCGGTGAGAAACATCGGACTCAGTTTTAAGCCAAGGTTTTCAGAGATTATCAAAATGACGAAAGCACTCTTTCACAGCAATGGCTGGCCGAAGAAACAAGGACTTTATGATCCAGCTTATGAACATGACGCCTGTGGTGTCGGCTTTGTGGCGCATATCAAGGGGGAGCGGTCTCGGCAGATCATTGTCGATGCGGACGAGATGCTCAAACGCATGACGCATCGTGGCGCGTGCGGTTGCGAAGAGAACACCGGTGACGGAGCCGGTATCCTGACAGCCTTGCCGTATGAGTTCTTGGAAAAGGTGGCTAAGGCCGAGTTGACGGCAGCGTTGCCGGTTCGGGGTCAATACGGCGCCGGGATTGTGTTTTTGCCGCAAAACCCGGCGGAGCGGGATATCTGCAAGCAGACGGTCAATCAAGTCGTGGCCGAGCAGGGGCAGACGCTGATCGGCTGGCGCGCAGTGCCGACGGACGCCCAAGCGGCGGATATCGGGCCGGCGGCACGTTCGCGCGAGCCGGCGATGGAAATGCTGATTGTCGGTGCTCAGGAGGGGCTCGATCAGGCGGAGTTCGATCTGCAGCTTTTCATCATTCGCAAAGTCGCCAGCCATCGCTTGCGGGATGAATCGAAACTCACTCAAGCCCTGTTGTTTTATATCTGCTCGTTGTCGACGCGCATCATGATTTACAAGGGAATGTTGATGCCGTCGCAGGTCATGCCTTATTTCCAGGACTTGCGCGACCCGGACTATAAGAGTCATCTGGCGATGATTCACTCGCGGTTCTCGACGAACACTTTCCCCAGTTGGGATCGCGCTCAGCCGTGCCGCTTCATGGCTCACAACGGCGAGATCAACACGCTGCGGGGCAACGTCAATTGGATGAATGCGCGGCAGGGGGTGATGCAGTCCGAAATGTTTGGAGACGACTTGAAGGAACTCTTTCCGATTTGCGAGGCACACTGCTCCGACTCCGGAAACTTTGATAACTCGTTGGAGTTGCTGTATCACGCCGGGCGGTCGCTGCCGGAAGCGGTGATGATGATGATTCCGGAAGCGTGGCAGAATCATCACGCGATGTCCGAAGAGAAGCGGGCGTTCTACGAGTATTTCAGTTCGTTGCAGGAACCGTGGGACGGGCCGGCGTCGATCTCATTCACGGACGGGCATGTGATCGGCGCGGTGCTCGATCGCAACGGACTGCGGCCGAGTCGTTACTACGTCACGAAGGACCACAAGGTCGTGATGGCCTCCGAGGTCGGGGTGCTCGACATTGCGCCGGAAAACATCTTGCTGAAGGGGCGATTGCAGCCGGGCAAGATGTTCCTGGTCGACTTCGAGCAAGGCCGGTTGATCCCGGACGAAGAGCTGAAGCAGACGGTCGCGGCCAAGCGGCCATACAAAGAGTGGCTCGAAAGCCAACGCCTGCGACTGGCCGAGCTGCCCAAGGCCAATGTGCCGCCGAAATACGGCGAGGCCGCGTTGCTCAAACAAATGCAGGCATTTGGCTACACGACCGAGACGCTGCAATTCATGCTCATTCCGATGATCGAGACGAAGAAAGACCCGCTCGGTTCGATGGGCAACGACGCGGCGCTGGCCTGCCTCAGCGATCAGCCGCGGCTGGTATACGACTACTTCAAACAGCTCTTTGCGCAGGTGACGAATCCGCCGCTCGATTCGATCCGCGAAGAAGTCATCATGTCGCTGGAATGCTTCATCGGGCCGGAGGGCAATCTGCTGGACACGACCGAGAAGCAATGCCATCGCCTGGTGGTGCCGAATCCGATCCTCACCAACGAAGAATTGGCGTCGATTCGGCAACTGAATTATCGCGGTTGGAAAACCAAGACGATCGACATCACGTTCCCGCGGACTCAGGGCGATCCCGGTTTGCGGTGGTGTCTGGAACGCATCTGTCAGGAAGCGACGCAGGCGATCGATTCGGGCTTCAGTCTGATCGTGCTTTCGGACCGATCAACCGGGCCGGACCGCGTGCCGGTCAGTGCGTTGCTGGCCGTCGGCGCGGTGCATCAGCATTTGGTGCGACACGAATTGCGGACACGCATCGGCATTATCGTCGAGACCGGCGAGGCACGCGAGGTGCATCATCACTGCTTGCTGGCTGGCTATGGAGCGGATGCCATCAATCCGTATCTGGCGTTTGAAGCGATTCGGCAGAGCCGCGAGGACGGCACGCTCGACGAGAAGTGGACTGACGAAAAGATCGTCGCCGCGTATCGCAAGGCGGTCGAGAAAGGGATGCTCAAGGTCATGGGCAAGATGGGCATCTCGACGTTGCAGTCGTACAAAGGTGCTCAAATTTTCGAGGCTCTCGGTCTGAACGATCAGGTGGTCGATTACTGCTTCAACGGCACCGCCAGCCGAATCAAAGGCGTGGATTTTGAAGTGCTCGGCAAGGAAGCGATGCGGCGCCACGAAGTCGGCTTCCCGCCGCGAGACTCTCAAGACCTGCCCGTGCTGCCGAATCCGGGTGAATTTCACTGGCGCAAGACGGGCGAAAAGCACGCTTGGAATCCGTTCACGATCGCCGAGATTCAAAATGCCGCGCGGTCGGGCGACAAGAACTCGTACAAGCGATTTGCTCAGATCGTGAACGAAGAAACTCACAAGGCGTGCTTTTTGCGCGGCCTGTTGAAGATCAAGAAGGGAGCGAATCCGATCCCGCTCGAAGAGGTCGAACCGGCGGTGGAAATCGTCAAGCGATTTTGTACCGGCGCGATGAGTTATGGGTCGATCTCGGCCGAGGCTCACGAGTCGCTGGCGATCGCGATGAACCGCATTGGCGGCAAGAGCAACACGGGCGAAGGGGGCGAGGACTACAAACGCTTCATTCCCGACGCGAACGGCGATTCGCGACGCTCGGCCATCAAGCAAGTGGCGAGCGGTCGGTTCGGGGTATCGAGCTGGTATCTCACGAACGCCGATGAGTTGCAAATCAAGATTGCTCAAGGGGCGAAGCCGGGCGAGGGAGGCGAGCTTCCCGGCCACAAGGTCGACAAGATCATCGCCGCGACGCGGCACGCAACTCCCGGTGTCGGTCTGATAAGTCCGCCGCCGCATCACGATATTTACTCGATCGAGGATCTCGCTCAATTGATCTTCGATCTAAAAAACGCAAACCCATCGGCGCGAATCAGCGTGAAGCTGGTCAGCGAGGTCGGCGTCGGCACGATCGCGGCCGGTGTGGCGAAAGGTCACGCCGACAACATCACCATTGCCGGCACCGAGGGCGGGACGGGGGCTTCGCCGCTGACGTCCATCAAGTGCGCCGGCCTGCCGTGGGAGTTGGGCATTGCGGAAACTCACCAAACGCTGGTGATGAATGACCTCCGCAGCCGCGTCCGTTTGCAAACCGACGGACAGCTCAAGACCGGCCGCGATATCGCGATTGCCTGCATGTTGGGAGCGGAAGAGTTCGGCTTCGCGACCGCGCCGCTGATCGTGATGGGCTGCATCATGATGCGGAAGTGTCACCTCAACACCTGCCCGGTTGGCATCGCGACGCAAGATCCGGAACTGCGGAAGAAGTTCAACGGCCAGCCGGAACACGTCATCAACTACTTCTTCATGGCGGCCGAAGAGTGCCGCGAGATCATGGCCGCGCTGGGCATCCGCACGATGAATGAACTGGTGGGCCGCGTCGATCTGCTCGAAACCGACGACGCGATCAGCCACTGGAAGGCGAAGGGCGTTGATCTCTCGCTGATGCTCACGATGGCCGCCAAGCCACACCCGAACGTCGGCACGTTTTGCACGAACGGCCAGAAGCACGGCCTGGAACAGACGCTCGACCAAACGACGCTCATCCCGGCCTGCCGCGAGTCGATCGATTCGGGCAAGCCGATGAATCTCGAATTGCCGATCGTCAACACCGACCGAGCGACCGGCACGACGCTGTCGCACGAAGTCTCCAAACGCTGGGGCGCGGACGGTATGCCGGACGACACGATCCACCTGAAGTTCACCGGTCACGCCGGTCAGAGTTTCGGCGCGTGGGTCGTTCATGGCGTGACGCTCGAACTGGAAGGGGACGCGAACGACTACGTCGGCAAGGGACTCAGCGGCGGCCGAGTCATCATCTACCCGCCGAAGAAAGTCACGTTCAAATCCGAAGAGAACATCGTCATCGGCAACGTCGCGTTGTACGGCGCGATCCACGGGGAAGCGTACTTCCGCGGCGTCGCGGCCGAGCGTTTCTGTGTCCGCAATTCAGGAGCGAACGCGGTCGTCGAAGGCTGCGGCGATCACGGCCTGGAGTACATGACCGGCGGCCGAGCGGTGGTCCTCGGCCCCACCGGCCGCAACTTCGCCGCCGGCATGAGTGGCGGAGTCGCCTACGTCTACGACCAAGCTGGCCAATTCCAAGAGAACTGCAATCCGGAAATGGTCGAACTCGAAAAGCTCGAAGCCGCCGAGGACATCGCCGAACTCAAACAACTCATCACCAACCACGCCAACTACACCGGTAGCGAAGTCGCCAAACGCATCCTCGCCAACTGGCCGACCGAAATAAAAAGGTTCCACAAGGTCATGCCGGTGGACTACAAGCGGGCACTGGCGGAAATGGCCAAGGAAACGTCACTGAAGTCGGGCAAGGTCATCGCGACTGCGGCGGGGCAGGTATGACATCTATGAAAACCTTGGAACTGCCGGAATCATCTGCCGTCGCGCGCGGTTTGTTTGACCTCGTGAAGGATGAACCAGTGCTCGTCCGATCGATTGGCCGAGTCTTCGCCGTTCAGGAAATTGACGACGGCGACATCGAAGCCTACTTGCTGAGCCAGAATCCCAAATTCTTCGCGATTCTCGACAAAGCAAGAGCCGAGGCCGAAGACAAGGGCTGGCTGACGACCGAGCAATTGAAAGCGAATCTTGGTTTGGAGTAACGCGTCGCCAGATGGCGAAAGGAGCAGGAAATGCCTCAAGTGTTGACGATCGAACTTGCAGACGAAGCGTATGGCCGATTGGCTGACGTCGCGCGGCGGTCGGGCATGACGGTCGAGGAATGGATGCTGCGGCGAATTCGTCCTTTTATGCTCACCGCCGAAGAACGCAAGGCCGAATTGGCGAAGTTGATGGCCTTTGCCGGGTCGTGCGAATCGACTCGTGGCACGGCGGAGAATGAGTCGATTGATCGCGACTTGGTGGCGTCCTATATGGACCCGCATGAGGAAAAATGATGTTGCTCGACACATCAGGCTTGCTGTGCTTCATTGATGCGCGCGAACGCCAGCACGCCGATGCGGTCACTTATCTGGAATCATCGGAGCGATGCGTCACACACAACCTGGTCATCACCGAGCTCCCTGGGAACAGCGCGAGGAATTCCGCGCCGGAAGGTTCTCGACTTTGCTCGCGGCTTGCCGGAGTTGAAATTCATCGACTTTGTTTTCGTCCACGACGAGCTTCACGAAATGGCCTTGGATTTGTTGACTGAACGACCTGATAAAGACTGGTCGCTGTGTGATGCCGTGAGTTTCATCTTGATGAGGGACTGGGAAATTCAAGACGCGCTGACAACCGACCATCACTTTGAACAAGCCGGTTTTCGGCGGTTGCTTGTGCCGTAAACGGCATGGGCGGCCGCGAGGAGAACAAGATGAACCACACAGTGACACTGAACCTGGACGATGACGTTTTTGAGCCGATCGCGTCAGGTGCGGCTCAGATCGGGATTTCGGTTGAAGACTGGATTGAGCGGCGACTGCGAATGAATTTGGTCTCGAGCGACTCGGCGACTCCGGACGACGATCGAATGCGATCGGTGACGGCCAGAGCGCGGAAGATCGTGGATCGGCTTCACCAGCGCAACGCTCATCGGCCTGATGAGGAGATTGCCAAGAGTATTGATGATGCCGTTAGCGAAGTTCGCCGACGAGGTTGAATGATGCTGACGGTGATTTTGGATACGAACGTGTTGTTGCAGTCCATGATCTCGTCCCCGAGATCATCATCGCGACGAGTCTTGGAACGGTTGTTTTTGAATGAGTTCACCCTGGTGATGTCAGACGACACGTTCGATGAAGCGCTCGACGTTGTGACGCTTCCTCGAATCCGAGAAGAGCATCATGTTAATGACGATGACATCATCGGACTTTTTGAGTATCTGGAGGCGAAAGCCAAATTCTTTGTCACTGAGCAGACAGTGTCGCCGACGGTCACGCGTGATTTGACGGACACAAAATTTCTCGAATTGGCCGAAGTCTCGCAGGCGGAGTTTTTGGTGACTAACGACAATCGCCATCTGTTGCCACTGAAACGACACGGTGTCACTCGGATCGTCAGTCCCGGCGAGTTCTTGAGGATTTTGGATCGTGAGTAATGTGTGAAGCATGAAAGGCCCAGAAGATGACAGTCGAATTTGCGGAAGATGTGAAGACGGTTTTTCAAGCCGCGACGTCATTGCCTCCCGAGGTGCGGGAACAACTGGCTGAGGAATTGTGGGCGAGCCTGGATGAAGAAACTTCACGCGAGACCGCTGATGGGGAGGCGATGCAATTGGAAGAAATTCGCAGACGTCTTGAGGCCTATCGAGCGGGGCGTGAGAAGTCTTACTCGGCCGAGGAAGTTCGCAACTTCGTTCGATCGGAAAAGCAGCCATGAACTTCCGATTCCTGGGGCGCGACTCGAATGTAAAGAGGCCGTTGACTATTACGAGCGGCAACAGACGGGTTTGGGTGACGATTTTTGGCGGAGTTAGATCGTTTTTGTGAGCGATCAAACTCAAGGAGCTCAATCGTGACAGTTCTTGAAGAAATTACGACGCGAGTCGCGACGCTGCCTGACGAAGGGCAGCGAGAAGTCTTGGACTTTGTGGCGTTCTTAAGCCAACGCCGACGGGGTTCTACGTTGCGTGAACGTGGCCGCGAGCTGGCTCGTTGGGCTCGCGAACGTAATGCCGGGACGCCGCCGGACGTGATTGAACGTGAGATTGAAGAGGCGATTGCTGAAGTTCGCCAGCAGGGAAAAGCATGATCGAATTTGACTCGTTTAACCGCGACTCTCTGAGGAGCGCGTCGGCCTCGATC
>JAYVSP010000191.1:0-6714 GCA_043775215.1 Planctomyces sp.
GGATGTCTTTGGTCTCCGTGGAGTTTCGCCCTTTCAGGGCTTCTTATTGTTGTTCTATTCGTCACCCAGGGCTTCGCCCTGGGCTATCGAGTTGCACCCTTTGGGGCGAAAAACAAGACTGCGCAACTTCACAAAGCGTTAGCGAGGGCGAACGCTTCACAGCGCTCCGCCGCGAAGAAAGTCGAGTGAGCGTTCGCCCTCGCTGACGCTTCGGGTTAGTGTCAGTTTCGAATGTATTGAGACGCAGCCATGATTCGTTGGCCAATCGCTTGTCGCCTGATTTTGTCAGCCGCTTTGCTGGGTGGTGGCGGTCACTTTGTGGAGCACACGTCGGCAGACGAGAAGCCCGTCGTCGCATCGCGTGTTCCAACCTTTGAGTCCGATGTTCGACCGCTGCTCAAGGCGAAATGCTGGCGGTGTCACGGCGAAGATGTGCGGAAGGGCGAACTTGGTTTGCACACGCCGGAAGGGATTCGGAAGGGGAGCGAATCCGGTCCCGTCGTCGTGCCGGGGAAGTCTGCGGAAAGTCCTCTGTATGAAAAGGTACGGGACGGCGAAATGCCGCCGGACAAGAAGAATCCGCTGACCAAGGAAGAACTGGAAATCATTCGCCGCTGGATTGACGGTGGTGCTCCGTTTGGAAGCGAAGACACCGCGAACAAGCCGGAAGTCACACAGCATGACGTCGTGCCGATTCTGTTGCTGCGCTGCACGGCGTGTCATGGAAGGCAGAAGCAAGAAGGGAATCTTGATCTGCGCAACCGCGCGGCGATGTTGCGGGGCGGCAAGTCGGGGCCGGCGTTTGTGCCGGGGAAGCCGGAACAGAGCTTGATCCTCAAGCGGATTCTGGCTGAAGAGATGCCGCCTCGACAGCGGCTGACGGAAGTTTCCGTCAAGCCGATGGAAGCGAATGAAGTCGAGAAGCTCACTCGCTGGATCGCGCTCGGCGCGCCAGAAGTCGCGGACGAGGTCGATGTCGCCGGCACATCGGCCGACCCGCTGGTGAGTGCGGAAGATCGCGAGTTCTGGTCCTTTCAGCCGCCGATCCGGCCCGATGTGCCGAAAATCCGAAACTCGAAATCCGAAGTCCGAAATCCGATTGATGCGTTCGTGCTGAAGAAGTTGGAAGAGCACGGATTATCGTTGTCGCCCGAAGCAGACCGGCTCACGCTGTTGCGTCGAGCGGCGTTCGACTTGACTGGCCTGCCTCCGGAGCCGGCCGAGGCCGAAGCGTTTCTGAAGGACGACCGTTCGGACGCTTATGAAAAACTGATCGAACGACTGTTCGCGTCGCCGCGTTACGGCGAGCGGTGGGGTCGGCATTGGCTGGATGTCGCCGGCTATGCGGACTGCGAAGGTCGACGCGAGCAGCATCTGCCTCGGGCTGACGTTTGGCGGTATCGCGATTACGTCATTCGTTCGTTGAATGCAGACAAACCGTATGACCGGTTTCTGTTGGAGCAGCTCGCGGGAGATGAGCTCGCCGATTACGAACACGCGCCGCAGATCACGCAGGAGATCGAAGATAACCTCGTCGCGACCGCGTTTCTGCGCATGGCTCCCGATCCGACGTGGGCCAACCTCACTGGCTTCGTTCCCGACCGGCTGGAAGTCATGGCCGACATGATCGAGGTCCTGGGTTCGGGCGTCATGGGACTGACCTTCAAGTGTGCTCGCTGTCACAGCCACAAGTTTGATCCGATCCCGCAGCGCGATTACTACCGGCTGGTGGCGATTTTCAAAGGAGCCTACGACGAACACGATTGGCTGAAGCCGCAGCTCATCGGATACGGCGGAGCGTTGAGCGCGAGTTTCGGTGAGCGATTTCTGCCACACGTCACGACGGCAGAACGCGAACGCTGGCAAGCGCACAACGCCGCGATTCAGCAAGAGATTGATGCACTCAAGGCCGGCCCGCAGGCCACAGACACCGCGAAGAAGATCAGTGAACTCGGCGCGAAGGGGCTTCCCGATCCGCGAATCTTCGCGTTGTGGGATCGTGGCGAACCCTCGCCGACGTACATCTACCGGCGTGGCGATTATCAAATCTCTGGCACGCTGGTCGGTCCCGGTCCGCCCGCCGTGCTGATGAATCCCACAACACCCTTCGAGATCAAATCGCCGTGGCCCGATGCAAAATCAACTGGCCGGCGTCTCGCCTTTGCTCGTTGGCTCACGCAGCCGAATCATCCGCTAACTGCGCGCGTCATGGTCAATCGAATTTGGAAGCATCACTTCGGCCGGGGCCTTGTCCGCAGCGTGGGCAACTTCGGCAAGACCGGCGACCGGCCGACGCATCCCGAATTGCTTGACTGGCTGGCTCAAGAATTCGTTCGCCAAAACTGGAGCCTGAAGGAAATGCACCGGCTGATCATGACGTCGAGCGTGTATCGGCAAAGTAGCCGAACTCGTGAGAGTTCGGAGGCCCCGAAGTCTCACGACTTCGGCTACGGTGAACTTGATCCCGACAACCGTCTGCTCTCGCGAATGCCGCTGCGGCGCATGGAAGCGGAATCGCTGCGGGATTCGTTGCTGCTCATCGCCGGGCAATTGGATGAGACTCGTTTCGGCCCGGCTGACTCCGTGCAAGTTCGGCCGGATGGTTTGGTGTTGTCCGGCAAGCGGCGCAGCATCTACGTGCAACAACTTCGCAAACATCCGGCCTCATTGCTGGAAAGTTTCGATCTGCCCGCGATGAATCCCAATTGTTTGCAGCGAGCCGAATCGTTAGTCGCCCCGCAGGCGTTGCACCTGATGAACGACACGGGCGTGAGAGATCTGGCCGGGAGGTTCGCCGATCGCGTGCTGCGCGAGGCCGGCGATGATCCCGCTCAACATGTGAGGCGAACCTACTGGATCGCTCTCACTCGCCCGCCGAGTACCGATGAACAAGCAGCGTGTTTGCAAACGCTGTCGAGTTTGACCGAGGAATGGACGAAGCACCTGCCGGCGCCGGAAGCCAAGCGAAAAGCGCTGGCGACCGTCTGTCACACGATCATGAATTCGGCCATGTTTCTTTACATTGACTGAGGCGTCTGACAAAACCTCCCCACCGACCCCGCGTCGGTGGTGTCATGCCTTGTGGCTACGCGAACTTCGCGATGAATCGAGTAGCGACAAGGCATATCTCCACCGACGCGGGGTCGGTGGGGAAGTTTTGTCGGGCGTCTCACGCTTGAGTTGAGGCAATCAATGCTTACCGATCTCCGCTCGGCCAACGTCCAACCGATCACGCGAAGAAGTTTCTTTTCCAGCGTCGCTGCCGGGCTGCACGGGGCCGCGCTGTTGCATTTGTTTGGCGGTGACCTCGCGGCGAATGACGACCGCGCCGCGCCCGATCTGCGTCCTCGCCCTACACACTTCCCGGCTCGAGCGAAGTCCGTCATTCAGCTCTTCATGAATGGTGGTCCAAGCCAAATGGACCTGTTCGATCCGAAGCCGGAACTGGATCGGCATCACGGCGAGGCGTACTTCGACAAGATCGCCGGCGAGGTCGAGAACGTGAAGGACGCGGGAGCGCTGATGCGCAGTCCGTTCAAGTTTGCTCAGCATGGTCAGTCCGGAATGTGGGTCTCGGACGCCTTGCCGCATCTGACGCGGCACGTCGATGACATCGCCCTCATTCGGTCGCTGCACACGACGAACATCACGCACGAGCCGGCACTGTACATCATCCAAACCGGCCAGATGCCGACCGGATATCCAACGCTCGGTTCGTGGGTTGTGTACGGCTTGGGCAGCGAGTGCCAGAACCTTCCCGCCTATGTCGTGCTTGACGATCCGCTGGGCCTGCCAATCAATGGAGTTGAGAATTGGCAGGCGGGATTCCTTCCGCCAATCTATCAGGGGACGCGATTTCGCTCGACCGGTTCGCCGGTGCTGAACCTGCGACCGGAAGTCGCCGACCCGCCGGAGATCGTTCGCTTGCAACGCGACCTGCTGAGCCAACTCGACAACCTGCACAAGCGGCAGCGGCCGAACCAACCGAACCTCGACGCTCGCATCGCCAGTTATGAACTTGCCGCACGGATGCAAATGTCGGCGACGGATGCGCTCGACCTGTCGCAAGAGACTCGCGTGACGCAAGAGTTGTACGGCATCGGCCGCGAGCCGACCGACTCGTATGGTCGGCGGTGTTTGATCGCTCGACGATTGGTGGAACGCGGCGTGAGATTCGTGCAGCTTTACATCAATGCTCAAATTTGGGACAACCACACCGGACTGGCCACCGACATGAAAGCGGCCTGCGATCGCACGGATCTGCCGATCGCTGGCTTGTTGCAAGACCTGAAGCAACGTGGACTGCTCGACGAAACGTTGATCATCTGGGGCGGTGAGTTCGGCCGGCTCCCGATTGCTCAACTTCCGAAGGACAAGGACGAACGCAAAGCGGGCCGCGATCACAACAAGAACGCCGCCTGCTGTTGGCTGGCCGGGAGCGATGTGAAAGGGGGCACGACCTACGGAGCGACTGACGACCTCGGCTTCGCGGCGGTCGAAAACCGCGTCAGCGTTGCAGACTGGCATGCGACTCTGCTCCACTTGTTGGGCCTTCATCACGAAGAACTGTTTGTGGAACAACACGGCTTGAAAGAAAGATTGACCGGCGTGCAACCCGCGCGCGTCATTCAAGACATCCTGGAATGATTTTCCTCTTGGTTGAAGTTGACACTCACCCGACGCGCCAGTTTTGAAGTTGCGCTTTATCATTCTGCCCGCCCATCATTCTGCAGAATTTGGGTGAGCAGAATGATGGGAGGGCAGAATGATGGGCGTCGTCGAATTTCGTCCTCGGTCGCGTTGAGAAGAAATCATGCAGCTACACAATCAACAGCGCGCAACATTCCGACTCCGCGTTGTTGGTCTGTTGCTGCTTCTTCAGGTGTGGTGCCTTGTCACTGTCGGAAGCGCCCAGGACCAGTCTGTTCAAAGCGCCGTGCCAAACGAAGGGGAAGTTGCCGCAACGCGAGCCACGTTTACTCCGGAAGAGACCGGCTATTGGGCCTATCAGCGGGTACAAGATGCGGCGCCTCCCCGTGTGAAAAATGAAGCCTGGATCAGATCGCCGCTCGATCGGTTCATTCTCGCGAAGCTGGAAGAGCAGGAGCTGACTCCGTCATCGCCGGCCGACAAGCGAACGCTGATTCGCCGCCTGACATTCGATCTGACGGGCTTGCCGCCGTCACCGGACGAAATCGACGCGTTTCTTAAGGACGATTCCCCGCAGGCGTTCGAGAAGGTCGTCAATCGGCTGCTGGATTCGCCGCACTATGGCGAGCGTTGGGGCCGGCATTGGCTCGATGTTGTCCGATATGCTGAGTCCACGGCGAACGACGCCAATTGCGTCATGCGATTTGCGTGGCGGTATCGCAATTACGTCATCGAAGCGTTCAATCGCGATCTGCCGTATGACCAGTTCCTGATCGAGCAACTTGCGGGTGACTTGCTGCCGCCGACTGACGACATCAACGCTCGAATTCGGCGGACAATCGCGACCGGCTATTTGATGGTCGGCCCAAAGGCACTGGCCGAAACCGACAAGGAGCAATCGCGGCTCGACATCGTGGACGATCAGATCGACGTGACCGGCCGAGCGTTCCTCGGCCTGACGATTGCTTGCGCGCGCTGTCACGACCACAAGTTCGATGCAATCCGAGCAGTCGATTACTACGCGCTCGCCGGCATCTTTCGCAGTACCGAACCGTTTCAGGACGAGGCTCGCAATTCGTCGATGTGGTGGGAGTTCCCGTTGTTTCAGGCTCCCGGCGAGAAGCCGTTCATAGTCATGGCTCCGAAAGAGACAACGCCTCGCGACTTGCGAGTCCATTTGCGCGGCAGCCGCTTCACTCTGGGGCAACTCGTCCCGCGCGGGTTCGTGCAAATCTTGTCTCAACAGGCGAGCGGGGCGTTCCGAACGAGCGGTCGCTTGGAGTTGGCTCAGTGGATTGCGAACAAGGACAACCCACTGACCGCGCGCGTGATGGTCAATCGGATTTGGCAGCATCACTTCGGCAAAGGATTGGTGGCAACCAGCGACAACTTCGGCGTGCGCGGCGAACGGCCTTCGCATCCCGAACTGCTCGATTGGCTCGCCACGCGGTTCGTCGAAAGTGGCTGGAGCGTAAAAGCCATGCACCGGCTGATTTCGCTGTCGAGCACATACCAGCAGGGAAACAATTTATTGAGTGATCGTCTGGAGGATATTCGCGCGAGCCGGCTTGTGATCGGCACAGCGCTAGCCGCCGGATTTCGGCAAGCACCGGCGGCTAGCGCCGTGCCGCTCGCGAATGCCGATCCGGACAACCGGTGGCTGTCGCACTTTCCGCGTCGCAGACTTTCTGCCGAAGAGCTGCGCGACGCAGTGCTCGCTGTCAGCGGCAAGTTGGATCGCCAGCCAGGCACGGATGAATCGGCGACGATTCTGTGGAAGGAGGCCGAGGTTCAGGATGAAAAACGTGGCTTCGGGCCGAACCGCATGCAGGCCGATCATCCGTTCTACACCGAGTTCCCTAAGCGGAGCGTCTACCTGCCGATCGTCCGCAACCTCCTGCCCGATGTGCTGTCGCTGTTTGATGCCGCCGATCCCAATGGCGTGACCGCATTGCGAAACGACACGACTGTCCCGTCTCAGTCGCTGTTCATGTTGAACAGCCCGTTCCTTCGCGACCAGGCGCGCCATCTGGCTCAGCGATTGTTGTCGGATGCCAAAGCGAC
>JAYVSP010000192.1:0-6641 GCA_043775215.1 Planctomyces sp.
GTTGCAGATCGGGGCGACGTTCGGGAAGACGTAGAACGTCGCGGTCGGGTCGAGCGTTTTGAAGCCGGGGATTTGGTTGAGGCCGTTGGTCAAGAGGACCACCTTCTCGCGGAACTTGGCCATGACGGCGTCACGCTCGGCGGAGTCGCGTTCCAGCGCGGCCTTGCCGGCGAGTTGCACGATGGGCGGAGTGCAGCTCAGCGTCGTGTTGATCATCTTGCTGATCGAGTCCACGATCTCGGCCGACGAGACCGCGAAGCCCAGACGCCAGCCGCTCATGCTGTAGCTTTTGCTGAACGTGTACGCGGCCACGCACTGCTCCATCATGCCGGGCTGAGCCAGCAGCGAATGATGCTTCCCCTTCCAAACCATGTGGCAATACGGCTCGTCGCTGAGCACCGCGATGTTCTTGCTGCGGATCAGATCGGCGATCTCGCGGAGGTCTT
This sequence comes from Planctomyces sp., assembly GCA_043775215.1. Lineage (GTDB taxonomy): Bacteria > Planctomycetota > Planctomycetia > Planctomycetales > Planctomycetaceae > SXKJ01. The sequence goes on from JAYVSP010000192.1 coordinate 447, forward strand.
GCTCGGTCTGCACGCCGCCGGTCGGGTTGTGCGGCGAGTTCAAAAAGATCGCCTTCGGTTTCGGATCGTCTTTGAGGAACGCCTCAATGTCCGCGATCGCTGGCCGGAATCCATTGGATTGCTTCAGCGGTTTGAACACCGCGCGAGCACCGCGCCGCAAAATGTTCGGCGTGTACGTCGGGAAGTAGGGGCTGAAGACGAGCACTCCGTCGTTCGGATCGAGAAACGCTTCGCAGAAGAATTGCTCGAAGACTTTCGCACCCGGCCCGACGACGACGTTTTTCGCCTCGGCCGAGATGCCGAATTCCTCGCGTACGAACTTCGCCGCCGCATCGCGAAACTCCGGCAACCCCGGCGACGGACAATAATGTGACTGATTATTCGCAATCGCTTGCGTGCCGCTCGACTTGGCCGACGCCGTGCTGTCGAACGGGCTGTCGCCGATTTCGAGTTCGACAACGTCTTTGCCTTTCGCCTTCAAAGCCTTCGCGACAGCGAGCACGGTGAACGCGGTTTCGACGGTGAGTGATTTCGTGAATTGGCTGAGTTGTGCGGACATGGATGAGACTCCTGCTTGGATTTTCATGTTTGGGGATTGAAGGTGTTTAGTCAGGGCGGTTGATTCGTGAGCAATTGACCGCTCAACGAAATCAACGGCGAAACGACCATATGAATGCGATTTGCCAACGCAGCAAAGTTCGCGTCAAAAGTGCAAGCGACGATGCCAGCATGTGCCGGCTCCAACCGATGTAGACGGAAAAAGTGCTTGCGATTGAGCGTCAGCAAAGCTCGCTGTTCGCTCGTGGCGAAGGCCAGAACCTGTTCGTCGGACCAAGCCTGCCCAGCATGTCCGGTGTCCAGAACCGTGAGCACGTCGCGTCCGAGTCGTCGCAGTTCTTCGACCACGGGAAACGGGAAGTTCTCATTGGAATACAACCGAACCATGCGTTACGCCGCTTCGTTCTCTTGGATGTCGCGTGCAATTTCTTCGCGGTGTGCTCGTTCGTAGGCCCAGGCGTTAACGAGATCTTCGGCGCGAAGAGTGAGAAAACTTCGCAGGAGATCGGCTTCCGACAGTCCTTGGATTTTCGCTTGCACGAGAACCCAAACCGGGATGCGTGAGCGACTGATGCACGCTTCTCCGCCGCAAACGGCCGGGTCGGAGCCGATGCCGGGAAAACTGGCTCCCAAATCGCGAGCCACCCATTGCAAGACCTGGGCCTTCTCGCCCGGAGTCAGTCGCGGCAACAATGCTTCGGCTTCCTGAAGGATTGGCATGAAGGCACCGAGGATCGCAATGAGTGTCAGGTTTAAGAGTCGCGGTTGAACCAAGACGGCCATCTCAAACCGTCACCACACTTGTACCGAGCCGAACTCTCACCAGCAAATCATTCAATGCCCCGCCGCCGCTCGGTATTTCCGGAAGGTGACTGGCCGTGCTGGCCTCTTCGAGTTGTCCCAGCAAGCGTTGGCATTCGGCGTCGTGGAAGCTGACGTCGTCATCGGGCAACGTGGATTGCTCCGCGCCGGCGAGTTTCCTGGTGACGAGGTCCGGAATCTGAGGCAGGCGAAATTCATCATTGAGCGTTACGAGGTTCGCTTCAACTTGGCCGGTGCGCATCAAGTGGATGCCGGTTAGCAGGACTCGGTACGCGTAGAGCAGCGGTTTGACGCGGCGTGGACGTTCCTTCTCGAACAGCTTCCACTGCGTGTGGAAGAAACCTTGGTAGTGATGCGAATGATGTTTCGTCAGGCATTGCCGCGCAATCGACTTGAGTTCGTCGTGCTCCGGCGTCGTCAGCACGATCAACGGCGAGAAGACTTGCTCCATGACGTAACCGTTCTTCTTGAGCATCAGACCGAAAAACTTGCGCACGTCGTGAGTGACCAAGTCGATCTCCAGGCTGTCTCGAAAGCCGGAGACTTGAACCGTGTCGTGCTTGTCGGGCCACAAGCCGATGGCATCGGCGAGCGGCAGGACGTGAGCACCTCGGATGTCGTAGTCCGAATCGGGCGAGGGAAAGCCATAGAGATGTGCTCCGCTGATCGTCGCGAAGAGCAACGGGAAGCGGTGCTCGGCGACTTGAGCGGCAACTCGCGGGTCGATGATGAACGGAGTTGTGGAGTTCACGGCAGGGTCTCCTCCAGTGCGAGCCGGCGCGCCCGAATCAAGAATGCGTTGGCCCGATCGTAATCGGGACGCTCCGGCAGTTTCGTGTCGGCGAGGGCTTGATCGAACTCGCGATGCAGACTCAGACGCCAGGCTTCGATCTCCGGCCACGGGATTTCGCCACGCTTGATCGCCAAGAGTTGGTCGCGCTGATCTTCGACTCGCACGGGAACGTAACCGTTCTTCAACGTGCAAATGCCCGATCGCAGCAAGCGGATCAGGTGCATGACGTGTTTCCATTTCACATCGCCGTGATTGCGGATGTCGGCTTGCATCTTCTTGAACTGCGACAGGACGTAGCCGTTGAAGGTTTGATACGCGACTCGCGACAGGAAGCACTGCCGCATCGCCAGCAGTTCGTGGCCCAGCGGCGTCGCGTGCTCGACCAGTGGCGAGTAGAGGCACTCATAAACGTTAGGATTCGCTTTGAGAGCCAGCGTCACGAACTTTTGCAACTCCCAGTAGCACTCTTGAGTCGCGTCGTTTTCCAATTGCTCCGGCACGCCGAACAATGACCAATGCAGCTCGGCCGGCGGGAGATAAACGCCACGCAGGTCGGTGTCCGAGGATTCCGTTTCGAGACCATAGGCTCGCGAGCCGATGACGACGCGCAGGATCACGCGATCAAACAGACGATGCGACGCCAGCAAGTCGGCAGAATCATCCAACTGACCTCGCCGGAAATGAGCCAGCATCACGATCTCATCACGCCGCAGTGCGGATTCGAAACCATCAGGAAAGCGCACTCGGTAGGAATGTTCCAAATCCACGGGAGCCTGCACAACAACCCCAACCGCTCCGCTGGGATGTGCCATTCGCCCCGAAGCTCCCACGATCGGAACCTTCGTGACGACCTGAGTGCCGACGGAGTAGATCAAATCAGGCGTCAGATGTGTGCGGTTCATTGCCTCGGTGATCTACCGCGTCGCAATCGCTTGCGCCAACGGCCGCAGGACTTGTTCGACGACGAGTTCTTCGAGCATCTCTTCGCAGCGTTCTCGCAGGGTGACGAGGGTATGCCCGAACGAGGCCCCCGGTTCCAGGCTGCCGTATTTGCGGACCGTGAAGTAGACGCTGATGTTTTCTTCGGGATACTCGCCGCGGCGAACGTGATACGCGGTGGTGCGGGTTTCGATCAGCAACCGCGCCTGGATGCGGCAGGATTCGTCGAGCGTCAGCGTGATGGCCGGCTCGTAATTGATGACGCGTGCGCCGGGGACGCGCAGCAAGCCGTCGATCGCCGGGCAGCCGCCGAGCGCTTCAGCCACGAGTTCGTCGTGGTTGCCTCGGTATGCCATATCGAAACCCATCATGTAGTCGAGCGCCTCGCAGTCCAGAGGGCTGACCGACAGCATGTACGGCAACAGCTCCAGCACCAGTTGATGCTGTGCGAACGCGGTTTCGATATCCGGCGGGTTCTGAAAACCGCTGCACACTCGCTTCGGTTCGACCGACAGGAAGCGTTGATGGCCTTGGTCCTTGTCCTCTTCCAGCACGCAGTCGCCGTTTTCACGCGTGTAGAAGTTGCGCATCGAGGGATACGCCTTTTGGACTCGCTCAAAGAACCCCAGTATTGTCTCGCGAGCGACCGGCAAGGGCATCTCAGTGCTGAGGTTCATGTTGCAGTAGAAGTCGTCGACAAAACCGTCGAAGGACAACATGTTGGAAACGTCCTTTGACAAAGAAAGGCGTGAGAACTCATCGCACCACGTGGTGTCTGCGAGGCCCTCACGCCAAGTGGATCAAGCGAGGCTGGCAATCAACACCGCTCTTTGATAAGTCAGTTGCTAATTCGATCGTGAATATCTTAGGGGCGCGGGCAGACGAGGTCAAAGAACGGTTTGGGAACCCGTAAGTTCAGGTGGCGCGTCTGCAATGCGTCGCCAAACGCAACGCATTGCCGGCGAGCCGCCCGCGCTACGAAATTGGGAGTCACCTCATGCAATTGCAAGCCTGTGTGTTTTCGACGCCGCTGGGCTGGATCGGCCTGCTGGGCCAAGCAGACTGTGTCTGGCGGCTAACAATCGGCCATCGCCGCTCCGATGACGCATGGTCTGACCTGCAAAGCCATTTCGTCGAGCATTCCCTCTCGAAAGCGGACTGGCATCCGACGCTGAAGCGACGCCTAAGTCAATTCGCCGACGGCCGGGCTGTCTCATTTGATGACGTCTGCGTGCGGACCGAGCATCGGACGGAGTTTCAACAAAAGGTTCTCGCGGCCACGCGAGCAATTGGCTTCGGCGAGACGCTCAGCTATGGCGAGTTAGCCGTTCTGGTCGGCTCTCCGAACGCCGCGCGGGCGGTTGGGGCGGTGATGGCGTCGAACCAAGTCCCAATCATCATTCCGTGCCACCGTGTTGTCGGCAGCCGCGGTGAACTGGTTGGATTCTCGGCACCGACCGGTCTCAACCTCAAGCGGAGTCTGCTGGAACTGGAGCAACAGGCGGTGAGAATCTCGGACGGCTAGAAAGGCTGGACGGCACTCACGGCTTTGAGAGTTCGTGGACGGTCTGCACGATGCGGTCTTCCAGGCCGGCTTTCCACTTGGATGGCTGCATATAGACGATCATTGAGGTGTCGCCTTCGTAGCCTCCTTCGATCAGCACACGCTCCGATGGAATGTAGGCCATGACGTCGTTCGCGTAACCGGTGACCCAGGTCTGACCGAGACCGATTTCCTTCTTCAGCCGCAAGGAATAATCGACGACGACTTCGCCGCCGAGTGCGATCCATGTCACGCCGTTGTTCCCCAGTTTCCAGACTTGAACGGGATACGGATACGTCGGCGAAATCGGCTTGCCGGCATCGAGTTCGTTGAGAAACAGCTTCGCGCGCGTGCGTTGGAAGCGATCGGAGGACTCGGCCGTACGCGCCAGTTCATCGCGTGCCGGGATCGTTGAGAATTCGAGATCAATCTCACGAAAGCCGACATTGACCGCGCCGCTGACCGGCGAAAGATCGCTCGTCAAAACAGCGTCAACCGATAGAGCCAACATGCGGCCATATTGCTCGGCCAGTTCAACCTTGCGACGCGGCAGAGGGTTCTGATCGGCTCCGCAGCCGCTGAAGAACAGAGCCGTCGTGCCGGGATGCCGCTCTTCCAAGTACAACTGAGCGAAGCCCGCATAGTCGCCGCACCACTGATAAAATGGGAGCACCGTGTTGTGGCAGGCATATCCAAAGATGACGCCGCGAGGTTGCGAGCCGTCCTCGGACAGGATTCGCAACACCGGGACTTCGTGATCGAACGGCCCGGTGCCAATCGGCGGTCTCCGATTCGACGCGAAGCCACATTTGCCGACGCCAGTCGCCAACCGAGCCGGCTTCAGATCGCCGATCGCTTGGTCGATCGCGTCGGACACACGCGCGTCGAGCCATTTTTGATATTCCACCACCTGTGCCCAATCGTCGTCTTTCATGTCGAGCATGTGTGTCAGCGACTGATCGAGTGCCGGGCCGGAATGCGTGTGCGAGCAACAGAACATGAGGTCGGCGCGTTCCAGCCTGTGTTTGGCCTTCGCCGCCGCCGACACGCGCTGAGCCATGCCGCGCGGGACTCCGACCAAATCCAGCGACACCATCACGACGCGATGTCCTTTCGCGTCCTGTAACCCAGCCACGCGAACGAATAGGTCGTGAATTTTCCCGTCCGCCGGTTTGTTTCGCGACCCATAGCCGCTCATCCACATCGGCTTTTCGGGTGTGATCACAACTCGCGAGAACCCCGCCTTCCAACCGGAAATTTCGTCGGCCGCACAAGCCGGCGACAAACAGACCGATACCACCCACAACGCTATCGCCAGCAGACATTGCTCGCGGTTCCTCATGCTCGATTCTCCGTTTCGATATTTGCAGTGCGTCTCGGTCCATTGCGTACCCCCTGCGAACGAATGTCGCAAGCGAGTTGCTACGGATCAGGTCTCGTTGGGTGTGCCCACAAATCCTGGCAGCCCACACTAACCCGAAGCGCCAGCGAGGGCGGGCGCTCGACAAGATGTCATTACTCCTTTTGACGTCTCGTGGAG
>JAYVSP010000193.1:0-10090 GCA_043775215.1 Planctomyces sp.
GCAGTACTCGACAAACACGCTGGTCACGGTCATGGCCCACAAGACCACTCCCACGATCACGACCATGAGCATCACGGCGCACCCGCAGGATGGCGTCGCTGGTTGTATGCGACCAACCACAAAGACATCGGCACGATGTACTTGTTGTTCGCCTTCACCATGCTCATCATTGGTGGCATTTTGGCGCTCATCATTCGCGCCGAGTTGTTTCAGCCGGGCTTGCAGTTTGTGAATCCGCAGCTGTTCAATCAGCTCACCACCATGCACGGTCTGATCATGGTGTTTGGTGCCATCATGCCGGCCTTTGTGGGCTTCGCCAACTGGATGATTCCGCTGCAAATTGGCGCAGCAGACATGGCCTTCGCCCGCATGAACAACCTCAGCTTCTGGTTGATGATTCCGGCGGCTGTGATGTTGGTCAGTTCCTTCGCCATGCCAGGTGGTGCCCCGGCCGCGGGTTGGACGCTGTATGCCCCGCTGACGCTGCAAATGGGCCCGTCCATGGACGCCGGTATTTTTGCGCTGCACATCTTGGGTGTGTTGGACCGCAGCCGGCTGGCGAACTTACTTTGCTGATGCAAACACCTTGTCGTTTGGAATTCCCGTGTGAGCGAAATAAACGGTACGCGATGAAGTGGCAAGCTGGAAGCCTGCACTACGAGGCAATCCGGCAACACATGTTGCCAAGTGCGTTGCGCATCGACGGCTCAAGGAGTTGCGGAGAATGGGCGACCGTGATGTTGCTTCGCGTCAACGTCACCTGATTGGTTCGAGTGGACGGCGATTCGATCATCAAAAATGCGGCAAAGATTTTCTTCTGCTGTCGTTTCAATGAGTTGCGCATCGAAATGTGAGCGCGGGCGCAAAGGTTTTGATACGCAAATCGTGTTTGGCATTCAGCTCGCTTAACACCTCTCCCGACAACGCGACGCAAACACAAATGAAAACGAATCGAAACGCGTCGCAAACTAAACCTTAAACCTGGGAGAGACATCATGAAGAACCTGTTGAACGATGAGTGTGGTTTTGTGGTTTCCGCCGAACTGATCATGGTCGCGACGATCACCGTACTCGGTCTGATTGTCGGCCTGTCCGAAGTCCGCCAAGCGGTTAGCGAAGAACTGGAAGATGTCGCCTCGGCCATTGGCAGCCTCAACCAGGGTTACTGCTTCAATGGCCTGCAGACCTGCAAGGCAACCACGAACGGCTCGCACTTCCAAGACGCCAATGACTTCTGCGACGGCCAACACGACATCACCGGCACCGACCCGACTCGCGAAGGACAGAACTATTAGCAGATTCCGTGTCTCACTGCTGACTCGAGGGCTGTCTCTCCCTCCGACCCTCATCGCCTTCGGGCGGTGAGGGTTTTTTGTTGCGCGCGAAGTTGCTGAAATCTCGGTGTTGCTTAATGATGAATGTCGAATGACGAAGTGTGTCATCCGGCCAACCCTTTCATCATTCGACATTCATCATTCTTTCCAACCTCGCGGAATCCGTGTCATGCCTCGCTCGTTGGTCGCGTTGTGTTTGCTGAGTTCGCTCGTTGCTTGGCCGGCTCCGTTGTCAGCGGCTGACGAACAACCGCCGGTTCGTGCGGTGAAATTGATCTTCGACACAGATATGGGCAACGACATTGACGATGCTCTGGCACTCGGCGTGATTCACGCTTTGCAGAGTCGCGGTGAATGTGAACTCTTGGCTGTGACGCTCAGCAAAGACAACGACTTGGCCGCGCCGTTCGTCGATCTGATCAATACGTTTTACGGCCGAGGCGAGATTCCGATCGGAGTTGTCCGCGGCGGCAAAACGCCCGAAGGCAGCCGCTATTTGACGGACACAGTCAACGCGACCGAAAACGGCCAACCGCGCTTTCCACACAATTTGCTCAGTGGTAAAAATGCGTCAGAGGCCGTCGGCCTGTTACGGCAAACGTTGGCGAGCCAGCCGGACGGCTCGGTGACTTTGGTCGTCGTCGGTTTTTCTACGAACATGGCTCGGCTGCTGGAATCTCCGGCGGACACGCATTCGCCGCTGACGGGGCAAGAACTGATCACCCGCAAAGTCAAACTGCTGTCGATGATGGCCGGGATGTTCAGTCAGGCCGGCCGCATGAAGGAGTACAACGTCTTTATTGACTCGCCGGCCGCGAAGAAAGTCTTCGCGGAATGGCCGACTCCGATCGTCGCCAGCGGGTTTGAAATCGGTCAGGCCATCAAGTTCCCCGCGTCCAGCATCGAACACGATTTCTCGTATGTGAAGCATCATCCGCTCCGGCATTCTTACGAGCTGTATCAGAAGATGCCGTATGACCGTGAGACGTGGGATCTGACGTCGGTGCTGCACGCGATCCGGCCGAATCATGGTTACTTTGGAATGTCGCTAGCAGGACAAATACGAATCGACGCGCAGGATGTCACGCAATTCGATGCTGTTGAGAACGGACGGCAACGCTATTTGACCGTCACGCCCGAGCAAATCGCACGCGTTCGCGAAGCCCTGATCCAGCTCGCGAGTCAGCCACCACACGCGACGAAACCGTGACACTAACCCGACGCGCAAGTTTTGAATTTGCGCTGTCGTCCTGGCCCAACGGGCAAAAACTCGAAAGCCCAGGGCAGAGCGGCGTCAGCCGCGTAGCGCCGCCCTGGGTTTGACGGACAAAACGTGGCAAGCCCTGTAGGGGCGAAACAAATGGATGTCTTTGGCGTCCGTGGAGTTTCGCCCTTTCAGGGCTTCTTATTGTTGTTCTATTCGTGACCCAGGGCTTCGCCCTGGGCTATCGAGTTGCACCCCTTTGGGGCGAAAAACAAGACTGCACAACTTCAAAATTCGCCCTTCGGGTTTGTGATCTCAGGCTGACTCGCGGCGGCTATCCCACCAGCCGATCAGCAACGGCAGAAACACCAGGTTGCCGATCAATCCACCCACCATCGCCAGGCTGACGAGCAGTCCGAAATAAACCAGCGGAATGAAGTGCGACAACGACAAGACGCTGAATCCGGCGATCAGCGCGACATTGGAATAGACCACGACCTGCCCAATGCTGCGGTGCGTCTCGTGCAAGGCTGCGAAGACTCCCAGGCCGGTCGCGCGCGCGCGCTGATAGGCGTCGATGTAAATAATGCTGCTGTTGACCGTCAGTCCCATCGAAACGCACGAGATCATCGCGGTGGCAATGTTGATCGGCAGCCCAATCCAACCCATCATTCCAACGACCAGAAGATTCGGAAACACGTTCGGTACGAGCGACATCAGCCCGATCGGCAGACTGCGGAACTCATACCAGACCATGCCTGTAATGCCGATCGCGGCCAGGGTGAAACTGACCCATTGATCGGACATCAGACTTTCAATCAGAAATGCGAGCAGAACAAATAAGCCCGTCGCCGCAGGCTTCTCGTTGACTGAATCTTGGGGCCGATTCTCCAGTGTCCTCGGTGGGACCGACTGTGCATCGCCGAACGTTTCTCGGGCCAGCCGTTCAACGTTGGCAATGAGTTGCAACTTCTCCTCGGACGGCTGCCGCTCATAGGCGCGCAGTAACAATCGCATCCGACCAGTCTGCCCGTTGTAGAGGCTGTTGACGAATTCACTTTGCACTCTGCGCAAGACTTTCACTCGGTCTTGCAGGTTCTTGATCAAGAATGGGATTTTTTCAGGAACCAAATCAAGCCCATCCGTGAGCGCCAATACTTTCGAAATCCGGCCGGCGTGGCGAACGGACTCGTCCGCGTGCTCACCCGATTCGTCCTCGATACCGAACTCGGACTTCAATCGCCTGGCAAAACTCCGCACGCGGTCCAGGTATTCGGCATCCAAGGGAGTCGGAGCGGGAAAGTTGACTTCCCAGGAACCGGCGCCCCCCAAGCGACCTTCGAAGAAATCCAGCGCCTTCACGATCGGGCTGGAACTGCGGAAGTTTTTGCTGAAGTCTGTTTCCACACGCAGCCACAGAAAGCCCAAACTGGCAAACGCCGACACGAACAGCGAGACCGCGGCCACCTGTCTGGGATGGTGCTCGACGCAATTCGTGATGCGGGTCAACACGGCTTCGAGTCGCCGATCGGCGGCTGTGGGCGGAGATTCCTCGGAATGCCGACCCAGCAAAAGTCCGCCCGGAACAACAAAGATGACCGCGAGCATCACGATCAATGACCCAGCGCACATCATCACGCCGAAGCTAAACACCGGATTGATGTGGCTGCTGACCAGGACGCCGAAACCCAATGCGGTCGTGGCGATCGTCCACCACACGGGAACGGCCAAATCGATCAACGTGCGTCGCAACGCCTCGACCGGCGGCAGAGTGCGATGTTGCTCGCGAAAATACAGCGCCAGATACGTCACCGTTTGCACGCCGATAATCGTCATCAGCGAATTGAGCATCGAACTGACCATGCTCAATCGCATGCGTGTGAGAACCAGCACCGCCTCCGTCCATGTGATGCTGATCACGACCACAAGCAACGGCAGCAGAACCCACCGCAGCCGCCGCAACAACACGAGCAGAACACCGGCCAGCAGAGCCAATGACACGACAAACAAGGTGCGGCCGTCTTCCTCGACGTAGCGAAACATGTCGTGAATTTGAACCGGCTCGCCGACGACCATCGCCGGTGGATCATGCTCGCCGGCCAGTTGCCGCACGCGGGCAATCGTCGCGCCCCGCGACACCGGCGACGCGCTTTCCGGCGCCAGCCGCAGCACGATTGCCGTCGTCCGGTCATCGTGGCCAAGCAACACGCCCCGAACAATTTCACGAACCCGATCACGACCGTACGGAAACCTCAAGGCGGTCGCCAGATGCTGAGTGCTCTCGGCAATCACTCCCGGAACTTGGTCGAGTTTCTCGGCAAACGCCTTGATTCGCGCCGCTGCCTCATCCGTCAGTGCGTAACTGTCCGATTGAAACAAATCGGCTTCCGGGTACGCGACCAACACAAACTCGTCGCCGCCAAATTGTTTCCGGCTCTCCAAAAAGTCGAGCAAATGCGGATCGGTCTCGGCGTAAAGCGACTCAATCGATTGGTCAAACGCCAGCCGTCGCGAAACGGGCCACGCGGCCACGGTCGCCAGCAAAGCCAGTCCGAGCAACAGCAACCGCCAACGAATCAGCCAATCGACAGTCCGAATGAGCGGAGTCGAAACAGTTTCGGAGGATGGAATGGAATCATCATGTGACATGCGGCAGAGCATAGTTCAGTGAAACTCACGGAACCACCGACCCCACCGTCCCCGCGGATTGTTGAGTTCTCCCTCGCTGACCCCGGAGAGCGGCGGACGTCAGTCCTCCGAGGCTCCGATGTGAGTGGTTGTGTTCCTGACGGTAAACTCGCGAGCATTGCCCCGATCCCTTTTCACCCGACGAGGAGCGTTTGATGTTGATTCACTTGAAAGCTTTCACTCCAGTGGCCGTGATGAGTTTGATTGTCTTTGGCGGCGGCGTGCTGACAGTTCGCAGCGCGGATGCCGCCGAACCGGCCGCATCCGCTGAGGAACGCATCGTCAAGGTGAGGTCCGATCTGCAGAGCTCAGATGCCGCAGTTCGCAAGACGGCAATTGGCTCGCTCGTGCATTCGGACATCTCGGCGAAAATGCTCGTCGAGATGCGGATAGCGTTGGATGACCGCGACGGCGAGGTTCGCTCCGTCGCCGCGACCGCCACCGGAAACTTGGGGGCCGCGGCTATTCCCGCCGTACCGCAATTGATCAAGCAACTCAAGGCGGATCCTGTCAAAGAAGCGCGCGAGACCGCAGCTCGGGCCTTGGGGCGAATTGGCAAGGCGGCTCCCGATGAGAAGCAACTCATCGGTCCGCTGACTGCGGCGACGAAGGAAGATGCCGACCCGGTCACTCGCGTGGTGGCACATGGCGCGCTGGCCATGCTCGGGGTTGAACTGGCCGAACAAATCACCTCACTTCGCAAGTTCCTGCATCACGAGGAAGCGTTGGTCCGCATGAAAGCGGCTCATGCGCTGGGAATGCTCGGAGCGCCGGCGAAGGGGGCAGCTCCTGAAATCGTGGACGTGTTGAAGCGTGAAACCGATTCGCACCGTCGCGGCTACGTGGCTCGAGCACTGGGCAGCACCGGCGACCCCGCTTCGCTCCCAGCACTACTGGCAGCGCTCGAGCAGGAAACGGACGCCGGTGCGAAAGGGGAAATGCAAGGCGCGATCAATCGCTTGAAAACGCTGACCGAGAAGCCGTAGAAACAAGCAACCATTTGGAGTGCGGTGATGCATCACCGCACTCCAAAGTTTCTTCAAACGAAAGGCAAACCGATGTTGCTGCAAGAACTCACTTGGCCGGAAGTCGGAAAATTGTCGCGCGATCTGCCGGTCGTGGTGCCGGTTGCAGCGCTCGAACAGCACGGACATCATCTGCCCGTCTTCACGGACAGCATGCTGCTCGGAGAAGTCGTACGCCGCGTCGGCGAAACACTGCGCGACCAAATCCTCATCACTCCAGTCATGTGGTTGGGGAACTCGCACCATCACATGGACTTTCAAGGGACGATGTCCGCCAGTCCGCGCGTCTACCTCGACCTGCTGAATGATCTGGCCGAAAACCTGCTCACTCACGGATTTCGTCGGCTTGTGTTTCTCAACGGGCATGGAGGCAATACGACTCCGGGTAAGCAGTCGGTCTTCGAGATGCGCCAGCGACATCGCACGCGTCAGGACTTGCTGTTGTTATTCGCGACGTACTGGGACAGCTCGAAACCGAATGCCGGCCGCTCTGATTTGGTGCAGACGCAAATGGGTCACGCCTGCGAATGGGAGACTTCCATGATCATGCGACTTGCCCCACAACTGGTAAAGAAGGACACCACGCAACTCGAAAAAGTCCCGTTCGGCTTCGCATTTGAACCGGCCTATCGCGGCTGGATCACGAATGACCGCACAGTCCCCGGCCACATCGGCGACCCGCGTCACGCCTCGGCCGACAAGGGAGAGTACCTGTTCCAGACATTCTCGGCGGGCGTTGTCAAGCTACTGGAACAGGTCATCGCCTGGGACGGAACGAGCTGGGACATGGAGGGTGTCTGAAAACTGGTTCCCCACCGACCCCGTGTCGGTGGTATCATGCCTTGTCGCTACCTGAGTAACAACCGACGCGAACGCATGATGAATCCCTTCTCTTGTGTGGCCAAGTGACAGAGCAAACTCGTCCAACGTCGCGAGACTTCGCCGTTGTCAAGCAACGCGGTTAATGCGAGTCTCCCGTTACCACACGCGAGTGATTGGATAGGCATCGAATTGCGAATCGTCGCTGACAACGGGGATGCCTTCCACGATTGCTTGAGCGATCAGCAACCGGTCGAACGGGTCGCGATGGTGTGACGGCAAGGTGGCCAAAACGGCCGTGTGGCGGATCTCGATGGGAAGAATGCGCAAGCCGTATTCGGCGATCACTTGCTCGAAGAACGGCTGATACGGCTCAGCCAGCGAGTATTTTCCCGAGCCGATCTTGATGGCGATTTCCCAATACGAAGCCGGGCTGATCGTGATCTTGTTCGCCGGGTCTTCGATCAAACCGCGAGCGGTCGTGCTGAGACGGCGATCATCCAGGCCGAACCACAAGAGCGTGTGCGTGTCGAGCAGCAGTCGCATCACAGGTACTCGGCGAAGTCTTTGAGATGTTCGTCATCGTCGGACAAGATGGTCAGCTTGCCTCGCATTAAGCCTGCCACGCGGCGTTTCGGCGACTTCTGACGACCCACCAAGACGGCAACGGTTTCCGTGCCGCGCGTGATGGTCATTTCCTCGCCGGCAATCAATTGCTCGACCAATTCCGGAAGATGGGCTTGAGCTTCTTCGAGTGTGACTGTGGACATGGCTTTGTTCCGTAGCTCAACGATCAGCGTGCGCGGCATGGCGAAACCGATCGAATTCGTGATGGAGCATTTCTGGCGTCAGGTCAGCTGTCGCCAAGTCCTGTTTTAAGTCGCGCGTTTGAACGGCCACACGATGTCGGCGCGCAATCGAAAGCTTCTCGCGGATCGCTTGTTCGGCGAATTCTTCTGCCGACGCGATCAGACCTTCGGATCGCAATTCAGCGATCTCATCGACCAACGGTTCGGGAATAGAGATGGTTGCCATGAAGCCCACTCTATTGGTCGTCCAACGAGCCGACAAGACCGCTGGCAAGTTGCAGGCACCAATTCGGTTCAAGCGGATTGAACGGCCTGTTCCGATTTCCGTTTTGATTGTTTTGACCGGTTAGGCGAACAACCAACATAGACACATTCAACGGCGACGCCGCACGGGAAGCTCAAGCAGTTGATCGTGGTCTTCAATAGCGAGTTCGACTTTGCCACCGGCCGAATAAACGACGACTAATGCCTTAGCCCACCCAAACGCTGGATCGGGCCAATTCATACGGCTTGCGTTTAGTGAAAGCCTGCCATCTTTGACTTTTTTCCGAACATCGCCCGTGCGGTCAACCCATTTTGAACCACCCCCATGCTTCGCATACAGAATTTGGAATCCACCGGGACGGACCGGATCCGCCTTTTGTGTTTCCTGAACTGCACCGTGAGCGCTCAGGATTCTCTGGGCTTCATCTAAGTCACTCTTCTCAAGAGCCAACTTCCGTGCATTTTCCAAGTCGTCGAGATATTGCTTCTGAAGCTCCCTCAACTTCTTCGTGTAGTCGGCATCCAACTTCTTTACTTCATCTGAAAAAGTATCTTTCGCCTTTTTTGCTGAGACTGACTTTGGCTCTTGAGGCTCCGAAATATCGTCCGCTCGCAAACCGAGCGTTACCAACGTCGCCGACAGAACGATGGACTGAACGAGTCTTGGCCGCATGGAGTTCTCCTTTGTTAGCGAGTGTTATGTTGACCCAAAGTTGAAGTGGACCCCAGTTCGATGGATTCACAGAGCACGTGACGGTTGAAGCATCGCCAAAATCAGTGCAAGCATCGTGCTGGAACTCCAGTTGTTATCATTCCCGACGACCAAGTTATCGACGTCACCGGTTGTGAGATCGTCTACGTCAATCTTTGCAGCGTATGCATAGACTCTTTCGATGTCGGCCCAGGGAAGGTACGAACGCTGCTTGCGCGTTCCGCCGCTCATCACAACTTGGATTCCTTCGTCCACCGATTCGATGCGGTAAAGAGCCTGACGCTTGCCTGTGCTCTTACTTGGAATCTCTTTGCCGGCAAGCGACCGGACCAATGTGGAAATCGGTGTTACCATTCCTCGAAGTCCTCACGTCTTAGGTATCGAAATCTATGACGTCGGTGCGGTCCGACGGCGTTATTTAAGACCATACTTGCTCTCGATTTCTTGCGTCGTCGTTTGGTACTGGCGAAAGAGTAACTGCTTTCCAATACCGCGTACGGTTCGAGGATTCGTTGTTAATTGAATGCTAAGATGACGCCCAGTTTGCATAAGCAGGCCATTTCGATCCGGAATCAGATCAGCGAATGGAATGTCAAAGATGATGTAAGGACAAGCGCGGTCCAAGTACTCGTTCAAAAACCGCTTGTCTTTTTCTCCCAAGAGAATCAAACGATCAAACGTTTTGTTCCCTCCGATACCGAGGATTTGTGCCCAAGCCCAGCGAAGAGTTTCTGACGCTCGCCCCTTTACCGCCAAGTTTAGGTTCGCCATCTTCACTTCGATTCGTATTCCTCCTACTGAGGTGACGTCGATCGAGTCGTTGTGACCGGTCGTTAAACCTTTCGCTAATTGGACTACGATTGATTCGCCCTTTAACCCAGCGACGAGTGAGGGATGAGATTCCAAGAACGTCAATCTCTCCTGACAGGCCTTAAGATTTTCGAGGGCCTCCTGGAGTCGCGATTCCAATCTGGTAATTTGCTGCCGTAATTGTGCCTCCTCGCAGCGCGTTGATCCGGTCTTGATCATGACCATCTCCTTCGGTTGCGGTAGACAACTGGCGTCATTCGTCGAGTACGAGTGCTTCCCTGAAGAGAAACCAAAGGTGCCGACTTAGCTTGGTGTTGATTCGACCGAACAAATCATGGAAAGCTTCGCTAAATCTGAGGCGGATTGTTTTTCTTTGAACTCCATGAATCCGAGAAGTTCCTGTAGTTCAAATTCGCAGGTCGCTT
>JAYVSP010000194.1:0-2436 GCA_043775215.1 Planctomyces sp.
CTGTGCCGGATGTCGGCGGTCGATGTGCTGGCGTGCCAACCCCACTTCGATCGCTTCCGCGACGAGTACAACCACGAACGACCGCACGAAGCCCTGAACATGGAAACGCCGATCAGCCGCTACCAAGTCAGCCCGCGCGTCTTCCCGGAACTGCTGCCCGCGATCGAATACGGTTCGGACCTGACCGTGCGGAAGGTGTCGCAGAAAGGTTGGCTGAGCTAGCGCGTTCCGGCTCAGGGTCTGAGGCAAAGCCTCGTTAGAGTTGCAGGGCCGTTCCCGTTGACAGGCGGTGCGGCTTGCCATCGGCGGCCAACACGGTTTGAGAAGGCTCAACGCCGACCGCCGAGAGCAGTGTGGCGGTCAGGTCGGCGGGAGAAACCGGATCGGTGATGACTTCGGCGGCGTGGCGGTCGGTCGCGCCGAACACCTTGCCGCCGCAGACGCCGGCTCCGGCGAGCAGTACCGTGTTCGAGTGCGGCCAATGATCGCGGCTGGCCCAGGGTTTTGAGATGCGTGGCGTGCGGCCGAAGTCGCCCATCCAGACGACCAATGTTTCGTCGAGCAATCCGCGCTGCGCGAGGTCGTCCAACAATGCCGCAAGTGTTTGATCGGCCCGCGGCGCGAGAGAATCTTTCAACAACGGAAAATGATTGCGGTGCGTGTCCCACGGATTGTTGGCTGGCCGCGGACCTCGGCCATCTGCCCAGTCTTGATCCTCATGCCCCCAATAGACAGTGATAAACTTGGCTCCCGCTTCGACCAGACGCCGAGCCAGCAAGACCGATTGTCCGTGCCGATGCCGGCCATACTTATCGTGCGTCGCCGGCGATTCGTCTTCGAGATCGAATGCCGATTGCACGGCGGACGACTCCAGGATCGACAGGGCTTGCTGCTGATATTGATCCAGTCGCTCGGCTGCGGCGTGACGTAGACGGTTCAGGCTGTGATCGAACTCGTAGAGCAATGCCGAACGGCGGCGCAGACGGTCGGCCGAGACTTCGTCCGCGCGGCGCAGATGTGGCTTGCGGACGACTCCCTCCAGCGACAGCTCGACTAAAAACGGATCGCACAACGGCCCCAAGTTGCCGCCGTTTTGTCCCGGCAACACGCGAGATTCCATCTTCATGATTTCGGGAAGTTGAATCGCTTGTGGCATCGCGACGGGAGCATGATCGGCTCGCAGAAAGGCGCTGCTGATGTGTGGCAAGTCGGTCGATTCGACCTTCAGGCCGCCAGCCGAGCTGATGTGCTTGTAGCCGGTCAGCATTTGATACACGGCCGGATCGTGAACCGCCTCGTCGTGTCGCACCGAGCGGATTTGCAGAATGTGGTGCAACTGCCGAGCGAGTGTCGGCAACAATTCGCCGATAGACAGGCCTGGCACGCTGGTCGCGATCGGACGATACGGTCCGCGAATTTCCGCCGGTGCGTCGGGCTTAAGGTCGAACAGGTCGATGTGGCTCGGCCCGCCATCAAGATAAATCAGCAAGACCGCTTTTGCCCGCGGCGCTGCTGTTGATGCGATTCTTATTGTGGACGCACTCGCCGAAGAGGCGTCGGCCGCGCGCAGAGAGTTCGCCAGCGACAGCCCTGTCAGCCCGATGCCACCGACTTGCAGCACTCGACGGCGAGAAAACAGATTTTGTGGCGTCCCGCGCGGCGCGGACATCGCGTCAGCCCTTTTTGTCGTGGTGTGCATCAGCCAGAACCAGCGCTTGCTCCAACGCGGCTTCGATAGTGCCGTCTTGCGACGTATTCCACAGCAATTTGCCGTCCGCTCCGATGACATAAATTGTCGGCAAGAATTCCGTGCCCAAGCCAAGCACCGTTTCGTTAGCGCCCCAGCCGATTAGCCATTTGACTTTGGCAATCTGCACGAAATCGCGTATGCGGGTCAAACTCGACTTCTCTTCGGTGGTCAGACCGATAAACACCACACCTCGACTGGCATATTGCTCGTGCAGCTTGACCAACATTGGAGTCGCGCGGCGACAAGGTTGACACCACGACGCCCAGACATCGATTAACACAACTTTACCCGCCAGCGACTCGGGCGTGGGAGCCTCACCATTCAACCAACCTTGAGCCACGATCGGCGGTGCGTCTGCTCTGGGAGGTGCGATGAATGGCCTATTTCGCCTCATTGTCAGCCATGGGACGACGGCCACGATCACCGCCAATGCCAACAGAAACAAGAACGTCTTCCCCGCACTGCTGGGGCGGACATATTCATTCGGAACGTCTGAATGCATTTGCGGTTCGTGCGACATCGAAAACCATCCAAGCGACAGAGGCGAATCAAGAAGATGACTGCCAGTAAACAAACACATTATTCAGGATCGGCAGCGGAAGGAAGCACCGGAGGAAATCATTGGGCGCGAGCGAGGGGTCGGGCTGGCTAGTTTTTCAAACGTAGGGTGTGGTCGAGTCATCGAG
>JAYVSP010000195.1:0-8708 GCA_043775215.1 Planctomyces sp.
TCCAAACTCTGTTCGCTTGACGGGATCAAATCCAGAACCCGAACAAGCCACCGATCACCTCGAATGGTCGTTTCCCGAACTGGCCGCCGGCGAGGAGCGAGCCATTCACATTTCGATGATCCCCAGCCTGCGGGGTGAACTGGCCACCAGTGCAAACGTCCGCTTTACGGGAACTTCGGCCAGCGTTTTCAAAGTATCGGAACCGCTGTTGAAGGTCGCCGTGAATGTTCCAGATGAGGTCATTATCGGCGATCCCCTGGTACAGACCATCACGATCACGAATCCAGGAACGGGCGTCGCGCAAAACGTAAGTCTTCACGTCACGACACCCGCTGGCTTGGAACACTTGCGCGGCGACAGGTCACAGGTCGAGATCGGCGCACTCAATCCCGGCGAGTCGCGCACGCTACGGATGTCGTTCACGGCGATCGCCGGTGGCGAACAAACATTGGAAGTCGCCGCCACGGCCGATGCAGGATTGAAGCAATTCGCCGAAGCGACGGTCAACGTCATCGCGGCCTCGCTGAATGTGACCATCGAAGGGCCCGAACAGCATTCCGTCGGCCGTGACGCTCGTTACACGGTGACCGTCGCGAACGAAGGGCACGCTCCGACAGACAATGTCCGCGTGTCGCAGCGTATTCCGAAAGGCTTCAAGTTTTTGAAGGCTGACAAGGGAGGCACGTTCGATCCCCGCACGGGATCGGTCAATTGGAATATCGGTCACATCGATCCCGAACAGGCCGCGACATTGAAGGTACAACTGCAGGCCACGGATGTCGGCCACTTCGAGCACCATGTCTCTGCGATCTCCGAGCACGGACTGACCGCGAAAGCCGACGCGAACACAACGGTCGACGGTTCGGCCACACTGGCTTTGGAGATTCAAGACCTTGAAGATCCCGTCGAAGTCGGCCATGACACCGCCTACGAAATCCGCGTGAGCAACACCGGCTCCAAGGCCGCTCAAAACATTGGCCTGACGTTTGAACTCCCCAGAGGAATTGAAGTGATCAAGGTCCAATCGGTGACTGAGCACTTGGCCAAGAATGGGTTGATCCTGTTCAATGACCTGCCTGCCCTCGCTCCCGGAAAGACAGCCCTGTATCGCGTCCATGTCCGCGGCCAATCCGAAGGCAACCACCGAGTCCGCGCTCGCCTCACCAGCCCGTCGATCGATCAGGAGCTGATCTCCGAAGAACAGACAAAGTTCCACGCGGACTGAGGAAGGGGAGGAAGTGCCGTCGCCCCCTCTCACCTCCAGCCGAATCGCCTGTAGCGGTCCTGCATCGTCAATCGCCGTCAGGAAGCCGCGAGTTTTCAGATTTCATTTGACCGCTTCGCCCAGCGACCTACATTCGCCGGAGATCGTGTCCGGGTTTCTCTGACTTCCTGAACACTCGCACGGCACTCGTGGAGTTCGCGCCAATCATGGTCTTCGTCGTCTTCGTCATTTCTGGCCTGTCCGTCTGCGTGGGTTATGCCTTGGCTCTGCTGATGAATCATTATCAGCTTAAGGAATCGCGAGCGGAGACCGCCGCGGCCCTTGATGACGTTAAAATCCGCGGCGACGTGGAGCGCAAGGAGTTGACCGACTTTTTTACGCATGTGCAGTCTGTCGCGGCCACCGTGGATGGCAACGTGGATCGGCATGCGAACCGCGTCGCGGCGATCAACGAAGCGGTTGTGAACAATTCTTCCGGCGATCCCAAGTTCGTGCTCATGGCGGCGAAGCGGTTGATGGAAGCCAACACCCAACTGCAAGAAGAGCTGTCTTCCGCCCGGGAACAGATCTGTGTGAAGCAACAGGAGCTCGAGTCCTACATGACCGAAGCGCGCACCGATGCGCTCACGGGGATCTCGAATCGGCGTGCATTCGATCAGGAGGTTCGCCGCCTGTTTGCACAAAAAAAACGCCAAGGAATCACATTCTCACTGTTGCTGGCGGATGTCGATCACTTCAAATTGTTTAACGACTATCACGGTCATCAAGTCGGCGACGAAATGCTTCGGCAAGTGGCCAACACGTTCGATCGCACGATGCGCGACATGGATCTCGTCTGTCGTTATGGGGGCGAGGAGTTCGGCATCCTCTTGCCGGGAACTCGGCTCAAAGAGGCACTTCGAGCCGCTGCGCGGGCCAACGCGGCCGTGCAGCGGGTGTCCTATCGCCTCGGTGACGCTCAATTGAACGTCACCGCCAGCATCGGCACCGTCGAAGTGATGGAAAACGAAAGCGTCGAGTCCTTCATCGAGCGTGCCGACAGTGCGCTCTACGCGGCCAAGCAGGACGGTCGCAATTGCGTCTGTTACCACAATGGCGAGAGTTGCTTCCCGGCGTCGGTCTCTCCCGACACGGTCGCCAAGCCCATGGCTCAGACTGCACCGCAGAACCTCGACGGCCTCGCCCAAGAGATCGACCGCGAACTACCAGAAGACTCGCAACCGGCCGAGACAGAGTCAGAAGCATTCGTCTCCGTCTGAGAGCCAGTTGCCCACAAACCCGACGCGCCAGCGAGGGTAAGTCCTCCAATCAAGCAAAGTGGCAACGACCCCTCCGAGCTTGCCTCGGTGGTTCCGGGCCTTTGCACTACGAATCCTTTCACGCAAATTATGCCTACGGAAACAGGCGCTGCAGCCGCCAGGCTCCCTCTGGCTGCCGGTGATAAACCAGCCGGTCGTGCAGGCGGGCGACGCCTCCTTGCCAGAACTCAATGCTCTCGGCGATCAGACGATATCCGCCCCAATTCGGCGGTCGCGGAATCGGCCCGCCCGCGAACTTTGCTTCAAACTCCGCGGTGCGAAGTTCCAAGGTCGCTCGATCCGCGAGCGACTGACTCTGCAACGAGGCCCAGGCACCTAAACAACTTTCGCGCGGTCGGCCGGCGAAGTAGGCATCTGATTCGGCGTCGCTCGCGTGGACGACCGTCCCTTCGATGCGGACCTGCCGTTCGAGTTCCTTCCAATACAGCACGGCGGCGGCCTGTGGATTGTCGGCCAGTTCCTGTCCCTTGCGGCTGTCGTAGTTGGTGTAGAAGAGGAAGCCGCGTTCGTCCCAGCCGCGGAGATACACAACGCGCACCGAGGGCCGGCCGTCGCGAGTCGCCGTCGCCAGCGACATTGCCTGCCAGTCGATCACGTTTGCCGCCTGCACGTCATCGACCCAGTGCTGAAACTGCACGTACGGATCGGCAGCCAAGTCGCTTTCGAGCAACTTGTGCTTCGAGAATTCCGTACGAGCGACAACATCGAAGCTCATGACTCCGCCTCGGCGGGATTCGCGGCTGGTTGTTTCAGGCCCAACACCATGACCACACCCAACAGCATCAAACCGGCTCCGACCCAATACGGCAAGGCGACGCTATTCTCGGGATGCGTCTTGTCGAGCTTGAACAGCCACACGCCCAACAACGGGCCTGCGATGCGACCCAACGCCGACATGCTTTGCCCCACGCCAAGGATTTCACCTTGCTCATCAGCGGACGTTCGTACCGACAGCATCGCCAGCAATGACGGCGTGAGCGCCGAATAACCCAACATGTACACCGGCACGATTGCGAACAACAGACCCAACGACTTTTGGCCGGAGGTCACCGCGATCAGCACCAAACCGATGGTCATTAAGACCGTACCGATCAGGCTCATCTTAAAGTCGCCTAGCTTCGGAGACAGACGCCGCACGATACCTCCCTGACACAACGCCAGCATCAACCCGACGTAGGCATAGATGTAAAAATTCTTTTGGTCAGCGAACCCGAAGAATTTCGTCAACAACGACAGCGTGACCTCGAACTGCGCGAAGGCCAGCGTCGTCAGAAAAATGGTGAGCATCAGCAGTGCGGTGCCGCCGTGTGAGAACGCTCGGCCCATCGCGCCGAGATTCAGCCAACGGCGTTGCGGCGCGACGTTGTCCGCCTTCAACGATTCGGGCAAGCGAGCGACCGCCCACAAGAACGCCAACGCCGACAAGCCACTCGCCACGTAACCGGCCCGTTCATCGGGTGGGCCATCAAGATCGCTCGACACAAAAGTCGAGCCGAGCAGCGGGCCAAATACGAACCCGATGCCGAACGCCGCTCCGATCAAGGCCATTCCTTTGCCACGTCCTTCGGCGGTCGTCGAGTCGGCGATGTAGGCTTGAGCCGTCGGGATCGTCGCCCCGGCAATGCCTGCTCCGATCCGAGTGATGAATAGCCACGGGATCACCGACAATCCCAGCAGTTGCCCATCTTTACCCAGCGACGTCGCCAAGCCGAACAGACCGTAAAACACCGTCGAGCCAGCCAACCCGACAAGCAACACCGGCCGACGGCCAATCCGATCCGAAAGCCGTCCCCACAACGGCGCGAACAGAAACTGCATCGCTGAAAACGATGCCATTAGGGGGCCAAGCAACTTGTCCAATCCAAAGTAATCGCCGTACCTCGGCAGCAACGGCAGAACAATGCCGAATCCCAGCAAGTCGATGAAGACGGTGACAAAGATGATCAGCAGCGGCGATTTCTTCAAAGTCGTGAATCCAAATGGTGAGGCGAGTTTTGAAATTGATTTGAAATTTGAGATCTTTGAGATTTGAGATCGGTCGCTCAGTGTTTTACAAACCACCATGCCAGCCAACAGAGTAGCGGAAACAGCACAAACAAGATGCCAAAGGTGGCCGCCTGCGAACGTTTGTTGTCGGGCCAGCGTCCCATTGTTGAATCCTACGGACGGTGAGGCGTCACGCCCCGCATTGTGACCGCACCGGCGACAGACTCAATCGAAACGGACAACGTTCTGATACCGCCGCGTCAGAAGAGTCAGCCGGCCGCCGCATCCAGGAGCCAGCCGCACCGTGACACAGTGGTCGTTGACCGTTTGGCCGTTGAACGTCACTGACTCGCATTGATGCTCGCCGTAAGCGCCCGCTTGCACGATCACCACGCGCGGCTCGGTCTGATGCGTGTTACAATCAGCACTGGCACGCTCCTGCTGCGCTGCGCATGCTGGCTCGGAGTGGAACTGTTGGCACCTTTCACTCGGAGCAACTCGCCTGACCCCGTTACGACAACGCATGACCGACGATTTGACACCTAAGTCGTCTCAATTGTTCTGAGCATCTCCAGCACCACCGGGTCGATCAAACTGCTGGCCACATGCCGGGCTGGGCTGAAATCTTGGTGGGCACTGTAGCGGTGTGGAACGGAAATGATATGTGCTCCAGCGGCGGCAGCAGCCTTTGTGCCGTTGTGGCTGTCTTCGAGCACCATCATCTCGCGCGGCTCGATTCCCAGTCGTTCCGCAGCTTTGAGGTAAATCTCGGGGTGCGGTTTGCCCTGCGTCACATCTTCGGCAGTGAGCGTCATGTGGAAGCGGTCGAGGATTTCGAAGCGACCGAGAATACGACGCAGATACGGCCGATCCGATGAGGTCGCGACTCCCTTCGGCAGTCCGCTGCGTTCGATGTGATCGAGCAATTCAAACAGGCCAGGCATCGGAGCCAGATGCTGGTCGAGCTGGTCGAGGAACAACTGCTTCGATTCCAACCACAGCTCGATCGGATCATCCGTCAACTCGGCGGCTTCGACGAGCAGTGGATAGCCTTCTTCCGCTCGACGACCCATGATGAGGTTAAAGAGTTCCGAAGTCATTTCTTTCCCGCGCCGCCGCATCAATTCGACGCCGGCGCCGTGGAAGATTTCCTCCGTATTGAACATCAGACCGTCAAGGTCGAAGACGACTGCTTTGATCATGGGTTTCCTGGGGTTGATGAACGACTCAGGGTCACGCGGGACAAACCGTCATTGGATAAGACCAAAACGGCATGAAACACTATACTAGGCAGCGACCATTTGCCACGAGTGCTCTTGATTGCGGGACGCTCAGGAATCGAAACTTACACGGGGTCTCCTCTGGGATGAAACATCATGTCTGCCGTCGGCGATGTCGCTCCCGCGACTCGCATGTCTCCTCTAGGATGAAACATCATGTCTTACGGTCGGTCTTCCGAAGGTCGTGGTTTCCGCATTCCTCCGCAATGGATCATTGCCGGTGTGCTCGCAGTCGTTGGGCTGTTTCAGTTTCTCGGCCGCACGCAAGTGAATCCGGTGACGGGCGAGAAGCAGCATGTGACGCTCTCGGTTCGGGACGAGATCGCATTGGGAATGCAGTCCGCTCCGGTAATGGCGTCGAAGATGGGCGGCGAGGCCAATCCGAACTCGCAGGCTGCGGCACTGGTCCGTGAAGTCGGTGAGCGATTAGTCGCGCAGAGCGTCGCGCGAAAGAGCGAGTACCGATTTCGATTCCATTTGTTGCGCGATCCTGAAACCGTAAATGCCTTCGCCTTACCGGGAGGCCAGGTTTTCATCACGGTCGGGTTGTTGAACCGGTTGCGAAATGAAGCTCAATTGGCGGGCGTGCTGGGTCACGAGATCGGCCATGTGATTCATCGGCACGGAGCCGAACACATGGCGAAAGGTCAGTTGGGGCAGATGCTGGTCACGGCCGTCGGCGTGGCCGGCAGCAACGATCGCAGTTCCGGCCACTCGCAACAAGCGATCGCTGCAATGGTCAATTCGATGGTCCAACTGAAGTACGGCCGAGGCGACGAATCACAATCCGACCGGTTCGGCCTCGAAGCGATGATCGCCGCCGGCTATGACCCTTCACAGATGCTGGGTGTGATGAAGATCTTGTCGGATGTCTCTCACGGAAATCGGCAACCCGAATGGCTATCGTCCCACCCGTATCCGGAGCACCGCCACGACGAGATCGAATCGTGGCTGAGCGAGAAATTCCCGAACGGCGTCCCGGACACGCTGACCGTCGGTCGCAAGTTCAAATCGCGCGAGCCGTGATCCGGTGTGAAAAGACATTTGAGATTTGAGATTTGAGATTCCAGCGAGGCTACTCCTCAGACCAACTTCATACAAAACTTTTGAACACTAAGTCGTAGCCGAAGTCGCCAGACTTCGGATCTGAACTCTGGCGAGTTCAGCGACATCTGACAGTTATTTCTGCGCCGGTCCTAATCTGCGCTGATCAACGCTAATGAGATGAGGATTGTGGTTTGATTAGCGAAGATCAGCGTCGATTAGTGTTCCCGAAAACCTGACTCGACTGCAACAACTTTCGGACTCGAAGAAGTCCACTCCTTCCCGTTTTCAAGGTATTTCATGGACGCCGTCATCCGCTACCTGACCGAACATCAAGCCGACGCGCTTGAGACTCTCACTGCCTTGTTGCGCATTCCAAGTGTCAGTGCGATTTCGGCTCACAAGCCGGATGTCCATCGCGCGGCGGAGTTTGTCCTGGCGCAACTGGCATCAAGCGGCATCAACGCCGACTTGATCGAAACGGCGGGCCATCCCATCGTCTACGGCGAGTGGTTGCAGGCGCAGGGTGCTCCGACCGTGTTGGTCTACGGGCACTACGACGTTCAGCCGCCCGACCCGCTCGACAAATGGGTCACGCCGCCGTTTGAGCCTGCAGTCCGGGACGGTTGCATTTGGGCGCGCGGAGCCACCGACGACAAAGGCCAAATGCTGACACATGTCTTGTCCGCAGCGGCCTGGTTGAAAGCGACAGGCCGATTACCGGTCAACTTGAAGTTCGTGATCGAAGGCGAAGAAGAAGTCGGCAGCGACAACCTCGACAAGTTTCTGTCCGCTCGCCGAGAGCAACTTCGTTGCGATGTCGCGGTCATCAGTGATACCAGCCAATACGCTCCGAACATTCCCGCGATTACCTATGGCTTGCGAGGAATCCTCGCGTGTGAAGTTCGCGTCCGCGGGCCGAAGCAGGATTTGCACAGTGGCATCTTCGGCGGTTCGATTACGAATCCCGCGAATGCGCTGGCGCGGCTGATCGCCTCGCTGCACGATACGAATGGCCGAGTGCAAATACCCGGCTTTTATGACGACGTCTTGCCGTTGACGGACTCCGAACAACAGGGCTTCGCCGCGCTTCCCTTCAACGAGTCAGATTTCTTCGCCAGCGTGGGCGTTGACGCCGGCTGGGGCGAGACCGGCTTCACCTCGACCGAGCGGCGTTGGGCGCGGCCCACTTGCGACGTCAACGGGATGACCGCCGGCTATCAGGGTGAAGGGCCAAAGACGATTATCCCGTCGTGGGCCTCGGCGAAGATCACCTGCCGATTGGTCCCGAACCAAGATCCGCACAAGCTGCTCAAGTCGCTCGGCCAGTTTCTGGAACAGCGCTGTCCGCCCGGCTGCCGCGTCGAATTCATCGAGTATCACGGCTGTCCCGGTTTCGTCGCCGACGCCAACAGCCCCTTCATGAGTGCCGCAAAATCGGCGATTCAAACAGCCTTCGGCGTCGCGCCGGTGATGATCCGCGAAGGAGGCTCGATCCCGGTCGTCGGCACTCTGAAAGAGATGCTCGGTGTCGACACACTGCTGCTCGGCTGGGGCCAGAACACCGACAATCTGCATAGCCCGAATGAACATTTTTCGATCGCCGACTTCCACAAAGGAACGCTGGCCAGCGCCTGTTTGTGGCAAGAACTTGGACGACATTCTCGCTGATGATTTGGTTTCAAGACGTAGAGCGGCGGCTCGCCTGCTAAACGACCGTACATGATTCGTGTCGATGGGCAAGAAACGATGCGACATCAGCCGGAACGCGCTAGTGCCACATCTCGGAAGTAGGGTTTCATGAAAACGGAAAATTGTATATTTCCCGCCGGTCCTCGATTTTGAGGCGGGAGG
>JAYVSP010000196.1:0-11798 GCA_043775215.1 Planctomyces sp.
CAAACCCAGGGCCGGCGCTACGCGGCTGACGCCGCTCCGCTCTGCCCTGGGCTATCGAGTTTTTGCCCTTTGGGCCAGGACGACAGCGCAACTTCAAAAAGCGTGAGCGAGAGCGAACGGCCGGCTGCCCCGATTCGCCGCGGAGTGCTGTGAAGCGTTCGCCCTCGCTCATGCTTCCGGTTAGCGTATTCATTTCGTCGCCTCTTTAGGGAAGTCCGGTTGTTCCGGCAGTGCATCGTCTTGTGGAGGCACTTCATCTTCATCAAGAATGTCGAGCAAGCCCGCGAATTCCGAGCCGTCCCAGTTCGCGAAGAAGGAGTCGTCTTTTTCGATCTCACGCCAGACCTCTTGCTGAGTTTCGGTCAGAAATGGGAGCACATGATCATCGCCCAGATTCGGCATCGATGCTCCGTCCTCCCACATCGTTCCGAGCAATCGTCCCCACGGTTCTTGCCAGTGAGTGGACAACGAATCGGTCAATTGTCGCCGCTGCTCGGCGGTCAGCACCAAGTCGTCATCGAGCTTGGCGACCAAGTTCGACAGCACGACCCGTTTGCGAAAGGTATTTCGTTGATCAAGTTCCGCGCGATACAGAGCCACCTGTGCGGACGACAGAGTCTGATTCACGGACTCGCTCAGACTCTCTTGAATCCGTTGCCGTGGATCCAAAATGATCGGCTGATGCGGGACAGTGCCGCCATCCACTTCCTGGGCGATCGGCTCTTCCATTTTGTTCAGAGCGGCGACGAATTCTTCCGCGATTTTTTTCAGACGGCATTCGCCTGCCGCGGCGATCGTCTGCGACTGCTCGTCCGTCGGCGCGCAGACCGCATTCAGAAACAACAACTCCACTTTGAGCAGTTGCCGAAACTGTGAGGTGTACTCTGCTAACTGGGCCTGGTCGTCATCGGCCTTGAATTCGAGGTTGTCGCCGTCATCGTGTCCTTCGAGCAGCGAACTCACGAGATTACCAAGCCAGTCCATGATGCCGTCGTGCTCAGCCGGTTCGGAAGCGACGTTCGGCATCGTCAAGGGAATGATCGCATCGTCGTCTGCGTTCTGTGCCCACACCGCTGTCGAAATCACGACTCCGGCCGCCACCGACCAGACGAGGAGGCACGCGAGCCGCGTGCGCCACAACCGATTTGCCAACCAGCGTGCGGTCACTTCGTTTCGTCCTTCTGTTCCGGCTGCAGTTCCGCCTTTTTCGAGGTTGCCGGCGGCTCATCGGTCCACGTCTCGTCTTCCATCACCGCGCCCTGCACGAACGCGAGACCATTCCAGCCCCAATGAACGTTGTTGTGTTTCGGGGTGCCGTTCCACACCTCCTTTTGAGTGGCGTTCAAAATCGGGACCACGTCATTGTCGGGTAGGCTAGGAAAGTAATGCTCGCCATAAAACAACATTTCCAGCGATTGTCCCCAGGCGTCTTTCCAACTGGCGGACAACTTCTCGAACAGCTTGCCGCGTTGGTCGGCGGTCAGTACCAAGTCTTGATCCAGCTTGGCCACCAGATTCGTCAGCGCAACCTGTTTGCGATTCGCGGTCCGCTTGTCGAGTTCCTCTTGGTAGCGCGCCGCTTGCTCGGCGGACAAGGTGGCTTTGATAGATTTGCTCAAGCCCTCCGTGATGAGCTTGCGCGGATCGGGATAACCAGGTTGTTCTCCGGCTCGAATGCCGCGCATTATCCTTTTCTGGACGTCAACAAATTCCTTGACCGCTCCCTGCATCGCCGCCTCGCCCGCGATCGAAAGTTTCTGGAACTGTTCCTTGTTCGGCTGGCAGACAATGCGGACGAAATGCAATTCGGCCTTCAGCAGTTGGCGAAATTGCGTGGAGAACTGCTGCTGCCAAGCTTTGACGTTGGCATCGCCATCCGCATCGGCGTTTTCGCCCGCGGCCACCACCACTTGGACTGCGGCATCGACCGCTTCTTCGACCACTTGCTTCGCGTCCGCTTTGGGCTTCTCGGCCTTTTGCTCGACGATCTTCTTCTCCGCGACTTTCGCCTGCTTTTCTTGAGCGAACACCAACGTGGCCGTCAGAAGCAAGACGCCGATTTGGAAAGGAAGGTGTTTCATAATTTGGAGTGCGGCGATGCATCGCCGCTTTCCTTTGCGGCGGAGCCGCTTTTGATTTCGGGGCGGAAAATACAGGAACACTCATTCGCGCTAATCTCCGCTAATGAGTGACGATCAGTGAAGATGAGTGTTCCGAATCACCATTCTTAAAAACCATTCGGAATAAAAGCAAAGCGGCTCCGCCGCGAAGGAAAGCGGCGATGCATCACCGCACTCCAAATCTATTTCTTTTCCAGACGATTGAAATACTCGTCCAGGCCGGAGCGGAACTCTTCAGGCAGCTTCGGTCCCGCATCGCCCGTTGCTTGTGAGACGCCGTGATCTTCGCGGACCTCTTTGTCATTGACCCCTCCGCCCAGCAGTGTCAGTGCTGAATCATTGGTCGTGCCGCCGCCTCCGCCGCCCGGATTTGATCCGCCTCCCCCGCCACCTTTCGGGTTGATCCGTTTGGATTGCAAGAGTAGTTCGATCGCTTCGGTCTCGGCTGCGATCGCGGTTGAGCCGGTTTCGGGACTTTGCAGAATCGTCATCGCGTCATGCATGACCTCGGCGACTTTCATCAGCAGTTGGATTTCCTTGCCGAATTCATCCTCGCCGTCCGGCAACGCTCGGATGCGGTCCACGACATCCTCGGTTCGCCCGCCGAGCTTGAATTGTGTTTCGGACAACTTCTTGGCCTGTTGACCGTATTCCTTCATCTCGATCGCCGGTTTGGCTTGTTCAGCAACGCGAGTCTCTTCGCGCAGGTTGACTTCGCCTTCCAGAATTTGCAGGACTTCCAGCACGATCGACGGAGGCAAACTCCCTTTCGATTTACATCCGGGACACGCACCGCACTTCGTTGGGTCGACCAAGTCTTCCGCCCAGCGGTCGAGCGTGTCAGACCAGAATTCGGCTTGAGCGATCGACAGTCCGCTCTCCTTCTTCAGGTCATCACCAAGCTGCCTCAGGCTACCGATGGCGTCCTGCTTCCGCATGTCGTCGAGCACCGTCTTGAACTGCTGAAACCGACGCCGCTCGAAGTACGCCTGCATGTCGTCCATGATGTTGGAGACGTCATTGCTGCTTTTCGCCTCTTGGCCGGACAACTCGCTGAAGAGTTTCGTTTGGGCCTCTTTGGTGAATTGGGCCGGCAATCCGAACGCATCGGTCACTTGATCGCCCAGCCGTCCCGCGACCTTGTATTGCAACCGCGACGCGGCCTTCAGTCGTTTGACCAGCGTGCTCCCTTCCAGATTGGCCAGCACGCGATTCAGTTCGTCCGAGATTTTCTCGAACTCGGCCAGCAGGTCTTGTTGCTGTTTGATCGCTTCATCCAACTTCTGGTCGGCGGCTAGTGGGGGCGGCGGCGGATTTGATTTGCCATTGCCCATCAACGTCGTTTGCGGCAGCCCGAGCCGTGGTGACGACGGCTTGCTCTTGCTGGGTGCCTTCGGGTCATCCTTGGGAGTCACCACCTGATGTGTCGATTCGACGTCGGCAATCGTCGGGACGCTAGTCGGCGGCTTCTTTTCGTCCTGTTGGCCGTCGCTCTGTTTCCCGGTGCCCGCAGCGCGGACCTGTCCGGCCATCGGAGCTTTGTTGCTCGGTGAGTTCGCCGCGGTCTGCGGTGCTTGAGCAGACTGCTTTAACAACTCGGCGACCGACGGCATGCGGTTGCCGGAGATGTCCTTGAGAATTTGCAGCATTTCGGCCCACTTCTCCAGATGGCCGACGCCGATTTCGGGATTGCGCATCGCCTGCCGCACCAAGTCCTCGCCATTGTTGACGAGCCCTGACAACCGCCGACCGTTTGCACGTTCAGCGGCGGCTTGAGCATCGAGCCGCTTGCGCGAGTCGGGCTGATCCAATTCGTCGGGCGAAAGTTCCCGCAGTTGCTTGTTGGTTTCGTGCAACTGCATCTCGCGGTCGCGGACTTCCAGCGACTGGCGATGCCACTTGCTGAGCATCTCGGTCACCCAGATGGCGTGCTGTTCGGCGTTGAGCACGAACAGCGTGTAGGTCGGCGAATAAACCCGTTCGCGGCCGGGGAGGTAGTCTTCGACAAACAGCCGCACATTGATCGGCTGCGGTTCGATCCCCAGCGACTGTGCGGAAAACGTGCCGGCCAGATCGAGCACCTCCTTGTCGTTGCCACCCGCCGCCAGAATGCGTTCTCCCTTCGCCGGATTCTTCACGGTCGTCGTATCGAGTCCTTGCCAGTCGATACCGACCTGTTTGACTCCAAAATCATCCTGAGCTTTGACTTTGAAGTTGATCGCCTCGGAATCGAGCACGACTTTCTGCCGCGGCAAGTCTTCGCAAGAGATCGCCGGCGCTTCATCCTCACGGGGAGTGATCGACAGCGTGAACGGTTCTTTCCCGGCCAGGTTGTTTTGGTCCTGCCAAGTGAACTCCGCCTTCCGTGGTTCATCGACGCTTATCGGCGGAGTGACGACCTTGTCGCAGTGTGATTCGAGCAGTTGGCCATCCAGCTTGGCACAACAGAGCGACCGGCTGGCGGTCAGCGTAAACGTCGCGCGGCTCCCTTTGACCAGCGAGATCGAACCGCCCCGCACGTCCTTTTTCAGTGGCTGCGTGCGACCGAGGTACTCCGGCAGTTCCACTTCCGCGCCGATCGACGTCAGTTCGGGACGCAACATCGGTTGCACGCGAATCCGCTGTGACAGGTCGCCGATGCGAAGGCTCAGCCAGCCTTCGTCGATCTGCGCCGGCAGTTCAAACTCGTAACGTCCGTCGCGCAGTTGAGCGACCACCGGACGTTGACCGCCGAGTTGCACTTCCCCTTGCTTCGGCTTCCACTGCGAGTGACTGGCGAGCGAAGCCGTCACCGAGAACGGCTCGCCGTGAGCGACCACCAAATGATTGGAGACTGGTTGAATCGACGTGAACGTGAATCGCGGAGTGTCGCCCCACGGCATCAGGAATCGCGCCCAAGCATTCGTCGCCGCCGCCGGAAACAGGGCCAGCAACACGACGGCAATTAGCAGCGAGGCACCTGCCATGATCGCTCGACTGCGATGTTTCGGAGACGGCACGGAATCACTGAAGTCCCGTTTTGTCGCCACCTCGGCGACTTGCGTGACGGCAGCTTCGCACAACGTCAGCGAACGCGCCTGTTCGCTTTCGCTGTGAACCAATTCGATGATCCCCAGCAATTGATCGCCGACGCTGGGATGCTTGCGAGCCAATAGCCGAGCCAACTGCTCCAATTTCCGCTGCCCCCAAATCCAGCGATGCAGAGCCAGCGGAATCAATCCGCAACCCACCATCGCCGCCACGAAGATGCCGAACCGCACCTGCCACGGAGTGTCGAAAACTCGGTCCAACACGAAGGTCGCCAAGTACGCGACCAAGATGCCGATGAGCGCCCCGCAGACGGCTTCGATCAATTTGATCGTCCACACACGCCGGCGAAAGCCGAGCAACTGCGTCTGCAATGTTTCCGGCAACGTCAACCGATGGTGAGCAAGACTCATAGTTCAGCTCTCCGTAGATAGGGATGAAAGTGCGGCGGTGATTTCAGGGATGGCATCGCGGTCGTGAAAGGTCACGATGCCGTGAGTTCCTTCGGCGATCAAGACTGCGGAGCGTTCGGGGTCAGAGTTCGTGTTATCCAGAATCCAACAACGGTCAGATTGTGCGACAAACCAAGGCAAGAATTGGATCGAGCGATGCCAACGCGCATTGAGCCGATCTTGTGGGACGTCATGACCTCCGAGCCCGACGCGAGTTTCGATGCGCCGCGCCGAAAGAACTGGAGATTGGAGTCCGACGTAAATCAATCCCACGAATCCTCCCGCTTGGCGAACTTCCGTCACGATGGACTTGTACTTGTCCGTGCTAAGCACCGTTTCGACACAGACTTTGCGGCCCACTCGCAAATGTTCCTGTAGTTCTTCCGTTACTTCATTGGCCGCGTTGATGAAAACTTCCTGAAGCACTTCAGGCGGTGTGTCAGCAAATCCGTGATAACCACGTTTCCAGAGTTCGGCGAGCGTCTTGTCGTCCGCGTTCATCAAGATTGAATCGCCGAGGAGATCGGAAATTGGCCGACGTTGAGTCAGTGTCGTCTTTCCGGCTCCATTGGGACCGGCCACGATCCAAAATTGTGGAGGCTGATTCATCGTCGCTCGGCCTTCGATTCTGTGGCTGGAACCAAACCCGCTCCACGAATGTCGGCAAGTGCTCGGCGTTTCGCTTCATGGAAGTGTTCCAAGAGCGCTTCCGTGAATTCCGGTGAGTTGTGTTGCGCGAGTTCTTCTTTTCGCGATTCCGCCGAGGACTGCGTGCCAACGGGAGCAGTTTGAAGCGTCCGGCTGGGTGAGGCTGTTGACATGATTGATGCCTTTCAAATTCACTTCTGATTGAGGTCATGTGAGAATTGAATCGTATTCTCCGTGATGACCGATTCAGAACCACAATAACCCTTCGGCCCGCTCTTTGGCCAATGCACGGTAATGGAGTGCATCGTCCCGCTTCAAAATGTTCATCAGCCTGACGGCCAGCGGCGTCCAAGCGGCCCGATTGGACATCTTCAGCGAATCGCCGATCCCATTGATCGGCCATGTACTCATCAAACCATTTCGCGAATGTCACCAACTCCGTCTCAGAAAGGCGGGTGACGGTTTCTTCGAGTTCTTGAACGCTCATGATTTCATCTCGTTCAGTTTTCAGCAGCCATCACACAACCTCGCGATCCGCCTGAATGGCGCGACGCTTGGCACGATGAAACGTCTCGGTCAGTGCCTTCGTGAATTCGGGCGAACTGTATCGCGCAATCTTACCTTCTCGCGACTCCCCAGAAGGTGGCGTGGCATTCGGAGGAGCTTCAATCTTCTTCGTTCGTCGCATGATCGCAACTCTCTACTCGTGTGGAGTTCCGGAGAGGTGGGATCATATCAGCCCGATCCGCTCGCGTCCCAGTCAAATTCGGCTTACTCGGTTAAAGCATGCAACGGAGAACACGGCAGGCTCCTCGACTCCACCAGAGACATGATCTTTTCCGGGAATCTGCGCCATTCGGAATTGGCGACGAGCATTTCGTCACGCGATTCAAGAAACGATTCGCAGGGAATGACGCTTCTGTTGGATGAGCCGTTCACACAGGCTCAGGAATTCCGCGGCCACGCGATCAATAGAATACCGCCGCGACATTCGCCGTGCTGTTTCACCCAAGACTCGATGAGCGTCCAGATCATCTAAGACATCGAGCGTCATCCGCACCCATCGGTCGAGATCGTTGTAGTCACACAGGAGACCATTCACATCGTGACTGATGATTTCCGGCACATAACAGCGGTTGCTGGCGATCACGATTTTGCCGCGTCCCAACAGCTCGAACAGACCCCAGTTTCCGCTGCCGAATTGCAGCGGGTACAGGAACAAATCGACGTCGTTGACGTACCGTGAAAACGTGTCGTAATCCACAAAGCCCGGAATCAAGAATCGTGACCGGTCGGCCTGTTCGTGGTCCAAGACCCAGTCGCGAAAACTCTTGCCGTGCCCTTTACCAAGCAGCTTGTCGAGGTACAGGTCTTCGTAGCCATAGGGAACCTTCTCGCTGCCCAGCACCACGAAGCGCGCTTCGCGACGTTGCGCGGCCACTCGGTTGGCGATCTTTACGAATTGGTCGAAACCTTTGGCACTGGAGAGGTCGCGTGCGGCGAACCCGACGTATTGGACGCCATCCTCGCGAGGCAAGATGCCGTTCTTCGACCAACGTTGAGACTCCAGCGGAAACCCCTCCATGAGCGAGGAGATCTTTGGTTGCAATTCGGCGGGAAACATCTGGCGCGCGTACTCGGTCGGGACAATCGTGTGCTCGCTTTTCAGAGCGGCGTAATAGGCCAGCATCTCGAAATTTTTGTCCCGCAGATTTTGGCCGTCCGTCGGCGGGTATCTTTCGTCCCAACCGTGATGCCGGTACGAGGGGAACTCGATGTAGGTGACGATGGGAAAATCGAACTCATCGAACAGCAATGCGGGACTCCCCAAGGTGACATGCGCAACCAGCACGTCGATCGGTTCTGTTTTCTGAAAGTCGATCAGCGCCTGTCGCAAACCCAGCGACCGGCGATTGGCGGCCTCCACTCGGCCCAGGTGATACAACGAATTGGGATCTTCGAGTTTGTTTCCGTGAAGTTGATATGGGACTAAGTTCGCCAGTCGAGCCTGATTCCGGCGATAATTTCCGTCGTCACAAAACAGAAATGACTTGGCCCAACCCGACTGATTCAAGAACCGATGCAAATGCTCAAACTGCCCCAATGCATTGTGAGCAAACGCCACCGTGAGAGGCACGTTTCGATCGTGGGGCACGTTTCCAACGTGCCATTGGGTTGTGGGCACGTTGGAAACGTTCCCCACGGTAGGACGATTCGCCGCCAACCCCGATCGCATGAACGACGTCACCACCAGCGGTTCGTCTTCAATAATCGGAGCGAGACCGGTGACCGGTTCCACGCCTTTGATGGCCTCGCCATCAATGAACCGCTTGATCCCGTCGTCATCGACGATCCGCAACCAATCGACGCGATGAGCGACGTAGTCCTCCCATTCCAACTTCTCGGGCGGCAAAAGCCGATCGGAATTGGCCCGAAGGAACAGCACCCCCAATCCCCAGTCGGAACCCAGCACGGCCAAGTCGTATTCAGCGCGCTGACGCAGTTCGACGACCGCCTTCCAAACGTCCCCGGTCCACGGCGCTCCTTTCCGCACCGGCTCGCGCAACTGCTGCTCCCGCGCCGTCGGCAGGCAATCATGCAGCACAAGGCAACCGCCCACATTCAAGCAGCGCAAGGCATTATCGACGTCACGAATCACCTGCTCGGACAAATGCAGGCCATCGACAAACACCAAATCAAACGTCTCCGAGTTCTGAGCAAAGAACTCATCCGACGTCATCCGCACCGTCCCACCAGATTTTGGATCAACCCCGACTTTCTTGGGGACGTCTACCTTCTCAAACGTCTGATTCGTCTCACAGCCAATTTCTAAATATGACTGATATCCCCGGATCGCAGTGAGATGCTGAAAAAGCTCAATGCGGCGCATGGGCGTAGTTACTCCGCCACAGAAAAGCAAATCACGGCAGATTTCGGCGGTGGAATTTGCGCCTGTTTCGCAGCGTGGTCGAGCTTCAACAATCCTGGAGTAAAGATCACTTCGAGTGAAAACTCCCCACTAATCTCCCAATGCTCTATATAAATCTTACTGGACGCAAAACACTTTGGCGGAAGATGCACGGTGGAGTTTGGTGGGCGTTTGAATAAACTTCGACTACTTCCTTGAGGAAGTTTTCGAAATCGCACACTCGCGCTCTGCGAAATATCCCATCGAGAAATCGAATCGTCGGATTCCTTTCGCGTTAACAAAAGGGTGCCATCGAATCGAAAACCGCCTTCCCATCCGAAAAACGGCCCGTCTAGTACACGAGTTTCGATGCCACGATTCTCTAGCGAAATTTCAAACAACACAGGATCACCGACCTTCTGCGGTAATTTGCCAATTGGACGCAATAGGCATTGCAAATCCGAATTTGCGTCTTGATCTTCATCGGTGTTGCGTTCTTTGGCGTTCTGAATCGAAATTCGACGGCGTTCAGACCGACAGTGGATCGAATCCGGATCTCCCAATTGCTTCAAAGCAAATTGGCGACCCTCCTGCGAGTCGTCTCGAACACGTGCGGAATACAGAGCTTGGAGCCAATAGTCTCCCTTCGGAAGCATCCCATTTTCGCGGCCGTTCCAAGGTCGCAACTCCCCGTGGTCAAATTCCAATATCCGTCCAACGTAAACCCCGCGTCTCATTGCAATGTATTGCGTCCGATCGTGTCCCACAGCGCTTTGTGTGGGGACCACCAAGTAACCAATGAACTTCTCACCCGCATCATTGAACGCCATAAGCCTGCATGGAACGAGAATTTTGGGGTCGAGCCATACATTGCCATAAACCATATCGGAACGATCGTCTATACACTCAAGACCGATTCGAATCGTATTTCGGCGATCATCAACGACTTCTAGTCTGGCCCGCAAGCTCGCATTCGCATTCGGAACCCCTGAGGCCACAGCCTGCTCTTTAGTTCCAACCACCTCATCCAACAGTTTCGTCTCGTTGTTCCAGATTGTGTGGCGAATACTATCATCAGCCAATACTGGTTGTGTAACTCCAATACACAACAATAGTAAATAAATACGACATCCACATTGTATCATTGGGGATCTATTCATGGTGTGTAAATTGTGGTATTAACGTCGGGATAAAGTTGATCCTCGGCCTTTGCCGACCACGGGGTTGGGTAGGCACTGATGTTTTCGGGGGCAGGACTGTCGGACCAATTCGGGACAAAATCAAACAAAAACACGTTGTCGGCACCTCGCGTTCCAGAAAAACTCCAATACCAATTCACCTTTTCCATTGGAACATAAATACCACCATCAGGCTTAAACAAAACGTACGTTGAAAACTGCTGATTCGTCTCGACGTGATGCATTCCAGCGAGAATTGGAATTGTCGGTGCATCCTTGAACACAGGGGCTTCCGTAATCGGCTCCCCGGGCTCTACATCCAAGATATTAGCACCGGTGACAAGACGAATGCCTTCGGGGGCGTCACCGTCCCAAACTGCGGAAAGTGAGTATGAATTGATGATTTGCACCCATGCAAACTGACCAGGATCGCCATTGTCCCCAGTCATAATTATTCCTTCTGTTCCCATCGCGTCACCAAAGCCTACCGCCATGTAGCCAGAAAAGTCAATAAATGCACCTGGATCCGAATGCTGGCGATATACCGAGGTCGTCCCGACTGTCACAGACGCACATGGTCGTGCGACTGAGTAATTTCTCGTGAGCGTCGCGGTTTGCCCTTCGACGGTTACATCAACTGAGACTGTTTGTGTTGAGTTTTCAATAGTCCAGTACCAGTCGATTGACTCATTCATAAGTTCTGAAGTCACGTACGTGACGGTGTTTGTCGCGAGGTCATAATTGTCAACGGCACTTCCTGGTATCGTCCACGAAACGGCCATCGTTCGACCACATGCGTTCTCCAACTCTACCAGAAGATTGTTTCTCTTACCGTCAAGCGTTGACGTAGTCTGTCCGGCAACAGATGGGCCACCAGCGACAACTCGAAGCCGAACTTGTGCTATGTGGATAGTGACCGTGACGTCACCACTCTCGTGAACGTCATCGGAGACTTTGTACGTAAAGGTGTCATCTCCTGCAAAGGATGTATCCACTAATGTGTATGTAAATGTGCCATTACCATTGAGTGTTATGGCTCCATGTGCGGCGCCAGAGACTAGAATCGCCATCAGGTCGTCATGAGAACTATCCGGATCGGTATCGTTGCCCAACACGCCATTTAGAGACTGGTTCACATCTAATAAAGTTGAAGCCGTTCCAAATAAAAAGTACTCATCGGGCATACCGACTGGCGCTGTTCCGTCAGTCGGATCAGTCGGCGATGTCGGATCAGTCGGCGAGGTTGGGTCCGTTGGCGAGGTTGGGTCTGTCGGCGATGTTGGGTCTGTCGGCGATGCCGGGTCCGTTGGCGATGTCGGGTCCGTTGGCGATGTCGGGTCCGTTGGCGATGTCGGGTCGGTCGGCGATGTCGGGTCGGTCGGCGATGTCGGGTCAGTCGGCGATGTCGGGTCGGTCGGCGACGTCGGGTCGGTCGGCGACGTCGGGTCGGTCGGCGATGTCGGGT
>JAYVSP010000197.1:0-3777 GCA_043775215.1 Planctomyces sp.
GGTTTTCAACCTGCCCTCGCCACAGGCAGGTTGAAAACCTGCCCCACGAAAGACATGCCATGAGCGAATCGCGACGCTGCCCACAATGTGATGCTGAAATTCCGGCCAATTCGCCGCTCGGCCTGTGCCCGCGTTGCCTGCTCAAGACCGGAGCCGACAGCCAGTCGGCGGCGGTGTCGGCCGCGTTGGGGCCGACCGTATTGACTCCGCCAGCGTCGGGCTTTGTTCCCCCCGCAGTCGAGGAACTGGCTCCGTTGT
Source organism: Planctomyces sp. (assembly GCA_043775215.1). Lineage (GTDB taxonomy): Bacteria > Planctomycetota > Planctomycetia > Planctomycetales > Planctomycetaceae > SXKJ01. The sequence continues at coordinate 259 of JAYVSP010000197.1, forward strand.
TTCCGCAGTTGGAGATTCTGGAACTGCTCGGCAAGGGGGGCATGGGAGCGGTTTATAAAGCTCGGCAACCGGGATTGGATCGGCTGGTGGCCGTCAAGATTCTGCCGCCGGAGATCAGCCACGATCCCGCGTTCGCCGAACGGTTTCAGCGTGAAGCTCGCGCGCTGGCGAAGCTTAGCCATCCGCACATCGTCGCCGTGTACGACTTTGGTCAGACGGGTGAAGTTCGGCGCGGGTCTCCCGGTGAAGTTCGGCGCGGGTCTCCCGACCCCGCCGTCGGCTCGACCGAAGGTCTCCCCGATGCGGCAAAGACAAAGGAGACCTTCGGTCCAGGCGGTGGCTCGGTCGGAGACCGGCTACAGCGCGCACTGTGTTACATCGTGATGGAGTTTGTGGAAGGTGCGAACCTGCGGCAGGCCATGCGGACGGGCACGCTGACGTCGACCGAGGCGTTGGCGATCGTGCCGCAGATTTGTGAGGCGTTGCAGTTCGCTCACGACGAAGGGATCGTGCATCGCGACATCAAGCCGGAAAACATCCTCATCGACAAGCGCGGCCGAGTGAAGATCGCCGACTTCGGCCTCGCGAAACTGCTGGGGCCAGACGCGAGCGATCATTCGCTGACCGCCACGCATCAGGTGATGGGGACGCTGCGGTACATGGCTCCCGAACAGATGCAGGGTTCGCGCGCAGTCGATCACCGCGCGGACATTTATTCGCTGGGCGTCGTCTTCTACGAACTGCTCACCGGCGAGTTGCCGACGGGCAAGTTCGCTCCGCCGTCCAAGAAAGTTCAAATCGACGTGCGGTTGGACGAGATCGTGCTCCGCGCGCTGGAAGCTGACCCAGAGCAGCGCTATCAGCACGCCAGCGACGTGAAGTCGGAGATTGACTCAATTCGCACGACTCCCGCTCCACCGAAGCCGGTTGAGCAACGCGACCCGCTGGAGCCATTCCGTAAGGTGGCTCGGTTCGCCATGACACCGAATCCGGGCTATGCCAAGCGAGTTGGCATCCCGATGGCGATCCTGTTTGGATTGTTCTCGATGGTGACGATTACGGCTCATTCGGTGTATGGCCAAAAGGACAATTATCAAGAGCAACCATTGGTGTTGATCCTCAGCAACGGGGCGATCCTGTTGTGGCTGGCCGTCATCATTCTGCACATCACGTTTTTCGCCCGCCAGCGTGTGTCATCAATGAAGGCTACTCCCACGCCCTTCGATGACTCAGGGCGTGCCACCCCACCGCTGGATCCAGTTCGATCCGAAGTTCGCCAGCGGGACGCGAAGGAGATTTTGTCGCTGTTATTGAGAAGCTTGTACTGCATGAGCATCGCCGGCTGGGGACTGGCATTTTACGGCGGTGCTCGCGTGCTCGTGGACGGCACGATGCCAGGAACGCGCCGCGATGTTTTGGCCTTTGGCTGGTGTCTCGCGGGTTCGATCGTCGCTCAGGTGGTACTGCATAAAGGCTGGGCACAGGGTCGCGATCGGTTAGCGCGCCTCGGTGCTTTGAACCTTGTGGCGGTGGGAGGTCTCCTGAGCAATGTCAGCTCGCGCTGGTGCGGCGTGCCATCGTGGGTGGCTTTGATCTACTCGCTCGTCGCGTTCGTGGGCTATCTGATACTGCGTGGCAAGGACGTCAGCGCCGCACTCCGTGACCGCGCGAATCAAACGCCATCGCCCCGCGCGATTTTCACCGAGCCACGCTTCAGTCGCTTCGCGATTGCCGGCGCGGTGTTGGCGATCTTTGGTTTGTTGACGGTGGTTCCCGTGCTGTACTTCATCGGACTGAATCGAGTCTGGAACGGCGAGGCACTGCCGACCGATGTGATCCACTCGGTGCCGCCGCTCGTGTTTTCGATTTTCATGGGTGCGTTGTTGGCAATCGGCGCGGGTGCTCCGATCGGAACCACGATCTTCGGGGCAATTTCGATCGGGCACATCAAACGCTCCGACGGAAAAATCATCGGCCTGCCGCTGGCGTTTGCGGATGCGATCTTCTTTCCGCTGCTTGTGTTCTTTGTCGGAATTGCGTTCCTCGTCGCGCAGTCAATCGTCGCGATCGCGCAGGTGAAACTTTCGAATGCGGAAGCGCCAGCCACGCTCGTCTCTCTGTTGATCTGCTGCTTCATCGGACGTGCGATGTGGCGAGCGATTGCGGGAGTGAAAGAGCAAGCTGATGTGAAGACGAACGATGTCGACGAAACCTCAGCCCCGCGGACTTCCACGAAGTGGGAAGCCGCTTTGCAGACTTGGTGGCTCGCGCAATCCAACGTCACGCGGCAGGTTTTGTGGATCGCATTGACCTGCTTGTGTCCGTTCTGCGCGATCGCGTTTCTCAGCTTCAGCGGGACATCCGACACTGACGGCAACCACCTTTATCGGGTCGGCTTCCTTGACCCGTGGTTTGTGTTCGAGCGGCGGGTAGGTCCAGGACTAAAATCCGTCTCCGGCATCTTCCTGGCCTGGTCGTGGTTGTTCGGCATCGGTGCTTACGGATCGGGCTGGTTGTTGTTCAAGTTCAAACGCTGGTCTGAACAACCGACGCGAACAACCTCCCCGGGAACGGATTGATCGGTCTGCGCGTGACCGTCGTCCCGCACGGAATGAAATCCGGTGGGTCCGGCAACGCTCACATCGACTGGAAGGCGAAGTCGGTCGAATCAACATCGCGCCGCAAGCTCCCCAGCGATGCTCCCTGAATGCTCAGAGATTTTTCAGATACTTCCGCACTTCGTCGTGTGTACCGAGAAAGCGAAAGATCGCTTGGTCCGACGTCAGTTGCAGCAGCACGCGCAAACCCAAGCCGACGCGCACTTCCCAGATGCCGCTCGAATGGAGTTTTCGCAGGCCCAGCCCAGAGTGCTTCGCCGAGTTTCGCAGTGCGTCGGGCAGATCGAGCATGGCGTCAAAAATGGCCGCGCGAACGATCGCTGGCTGTTTCACAACCTGATCAATGAAATGCCGGTGCAGCGCGAGCGTCATTTCTTGGCCCGGGCGGCTCGCTTCAAATGGTTCACGGCCTTCTTCGGGGCATCGAAGCTGACGAGGTCGCTCTTGTTCAGAGTGCTCCACAACTTCCGAGCTTGAGCGTCGCTGACAGTCAGTTTGAGTTCCAAGTCTTCCGGGCCAATCGCCCGCAGCGCGGCCACGGGTCGCGAGTCCTTGATGATGACAATCTCCTCGCCTTTTTGGGCCTTCTCGATGAGCTGGGCCAATTTGCGGCGTGTTTCCGAGATAGATGCGGTAATCATAAATGAACTTTATCGTTGACTTAAAAGTGCCACAAGCGGGCGCGATTGAATCGTCACGGCTGGCCAATTTGTGAATCTGGACTGAGTGGACCATTTTGGAAAATGGTCGCGATTCTGCCTCATCCGAATTCGCCAGAAAGCGAAGCTGGGCGAACAGGTCTGCTTCGCTTGCGCTTTTTGAAGTTGCGCAGTCTTGTTTTTCGCCCCAAAGGGGTGCAACTCGATAGCCCAGGGCGAAGCCCTGGGTGACGAATAGAACA
>JAYVSP010000198.1:0-4392 GCA_043775215.1 Planctomyces sp.
TTTCGAGCCGCGACCGTCAGGGAGTGTGACGGACAAGGACTTATGACCGCTCCCTGACGGTCGCGGCTCAATTCCTTCACAGGCTCTTCGCGTCGTGAATTGCGATGCGGAGCGTCGCACCACAATGTTGCAGGAAAAACAACGTCTTCGGCCTTAATGATATAACGCGGGCGATCAGGCGGGCTTTGGGACTCCGATCAATCCGCTGCTTGGACCGCTCGCCGACAATGGTGGGCCGACGCAGACTACCCGACAACGCCCGAGGCCCGCGATATGCCGAAGCGGTCTTAAATTCGCTTCACCAAACCAATCGGTTGGTGGTTGGTGGTTGGTGGCGGCCGGGATCGTGGTTGATTGCAGGTAAATCAGCCGCGCCTATAATCCCGCCCTCGCGGGACGGATCGGAATGGGCGGACGTCGCGAAACATGCACGCAACGCGGTCTCCTGGCGAACAGAGGAGTTCATCTTGGGCTGGCTTTTAAGGGCCTTGTCGACGTCGGTCGGCCGGAAGTTTGTCATGGCGATCACGGGATTGCTGCTCTGCGGCTTCCTGGTCGCTCACTTGGCGGGCAACCTGCTGCTATTTGTCGGAGCACAGCAATACAACGACTACGCACACGCGTTGCACAAGAACGAAGCCTTGCTCTGGGTCGCCGAGACCGGGCTGTTCGCGCTCTTCATAGCACACATCGTCATTGCGTTGCAGGTCTCGGCCGAAAACCGGCTGGCTCGCAAAGTCGGCTATGCGACGAGTCAGTCCAAGCAGGAAGGCCGATACGCAGCGGACGGCTTTCGGCCGGACTCGTGGATGCTGGCGACTGGCATTGTCGTGTTGGGCTTCATCATCCTGCACTTGATTGACTTCAAGTTTGAGCAGCGGCCGGACAAGTCACTCTACGTCGGAGCCAACGGAGCCGCCGTCGAACCTGCCGTGAAAGCGGCCAACCTGTTGAAGACGCCGCTCACGCGAATCGGATACGGAATCGGCTGTCTGTTTCTGATTTTTCACTTGGCTCACGGATTCCAGTCAGCGTTTCAGACGCTCGGCGTGAATCATCCAAAGTACACACCGCTGATCAAACTCGTCGGTTTGCTGTTCGCAATCGCGATCGGTGTCGGCTTTGCGTCGTTCCCGTTGTGGTGGTCCGTGGGTAACGATGGACGCCCATCGACTTCATCTCAGTTCCAGCCGATGTCTCACCTCGTGCCGAGTCCAGCGGCAATGAGTCTGGAGCACTCGACCATTTTGTGGGTCGAGTCGCCGCCAGGAACATTAAAGGGTGTCGACGATCCGCGAATCGAGCAACGGGTGAATTCAAAGGCGAAAAACGAACTTGGCAGGCCGGAATAGTGCCTGTGGCGTGCGGTTCTACGAGTCAACGCGAAACATTGATTGGAGTCAGCCTCATGGCTGGAGCGACTGTGACCACAATTCAAGGCTCGGATCGGCTGCAATCGAATGCGCCAACCGGCGAGATCACGACTCAATGGGAGCGGCATAAGTTCGACCTCAAGCTGGTGAACCCCGCGAACAAGCGGAAGTTCAACATCATCGTCGTCGGCACCGGGCTGGCCGGGGCGAGCGCGGCGGCCTCGCTGGCCGAGCTGGGCTACAACGTCAAATCGTTCTGCTTTCAGGATTCACCGCGCCGAGCACACAGTATCGCGGCTCAGGGCGGTATCAACGCGGCGAAGAATTATTGCAACGATGGCGACTCGGTCTGGCGGTTGTTTTACGACACGGTGAAGGGCGGCGACTTTCGCGCTCGTGAATCGAACGTCTATCGGCTGGCGTCGGTCAGCACGAGCATCATCGACCAGTGCGTCGCTCAGGGCGTCCCGTTCCAGCGCGATTACGGCGGGATGATGGCCAATCGGTCATTCGGCGGTGCTCAGGTTTCGCGGACGTTTTACGCGCGCGGTCAGACTGGACAGCAGTTGTTGCTCGGTGCGTATTCGGCCCTGATGCGACAAGTGGATCTTGGCAAAGTCAAAATCTTCGCCCGCCGTGAGATGCTCGACCTCATCACCGTGGACGGAGTCGCTCGCGGCATCGTGGTGCGGAACCTTGTCACCGGCGAGTTCGAATCGCACACGGCCGACGCGGTGTTGCTCTGCACCGGCGGGTACGGCAATGTCTATTACCTTTCGACGAACGCGAAGGGCTGCAACGTCACGGCCGCGTGGCGCTGCCACAAACGCGGAGCGTTCTTCGCCAATCCGTGCTTCACGCAGATTCATCCGACCTGCATTCCGGTCAGCGGCGAGCATCAATCGAAGTTGACGCTGATGAGCGAAAGCCTTCGCAACGACGGCCGCGTGTGGGTGCCGAAGAATCCGAATGACACGCGCGCCCCGAACGAGATTCCGGACGACGACCGCGACTATTACCTCGAACGCCGTTATGCCGCATTCGGCAACCTCGTGCCGCGCGACGTCGCCTCGCGAGCGGCCAAGGAACGCTGCGACGCGGGTTACGGTGTCGGCGAATCGCGACTGGCCGTTTATCTCGACTTCCGCGATGTCATCAAGCGTGACGGCGCGGCGGTCGTGAAGGGCAAGTACGGCAACCTCTTCCAAATGTATGCCAAGATTACGGGCGAAGATCCGTACTCGTCGCCAATGCGCATCTATCCGGCAGTGCATTACACGATGGGCGGCTTGTGGGTGGACTACAACCTACAAACTACAGTCCCCGGCTTGTATTGCCTTGGCGAGGCGAACTTCTCCGATCACGGAGCGAACCGCCTCGGTGCATCCGCGTTGATGCAGGGGCTCGCCGACGGTTATTTCGTCATCCCGTACACGATCGGCCATCATCTCGCGACGTCCAAGCTGCCGAAGATCGCTGACGATCATCCAGAAGTGCGCGGCACACTCGAAGCGGCAAAGGCGCGTGTCAACACGCTGTTGAACATTAAGGGAACGCGATCGGTCGAAAGTTTCCACCGAGCACTTGGCAAAATCATGTGGGAACGTTGCGGCATGGCTCGCAACGACGCCGGCCTCCAGCAGGCGAAGCAAGAAATCAGCGCCCTCCGCGCCGAGTTCTGGAAGACCGTCCGCGTCATGGGAACCGGCGAATCGTTCAACCAAAACCTCGAACACGCCGGCCGAGTTGCTGACTTCCTGGAGTTCGGTGAGTTGCTGGCTCACGACGCACTGACTCGCCAGGAATCCTGCGGCGGTCACTTCCGCGAGGAATACCAGACCGAAGACAACGAAGCGAAACGCGATGATACGAATTTCTGCTTCTCATCGGCCTGGGAGCACGTCGGCGACGGGCGTGACGAAAATCTTCACAAAGAACCGCTGACGTTTGAGAACGTACATCTGACACAACGCAGTTACCGAGAGTAATTTTGGAGTGCGGTGTGTCAGCACCGCTTTGGATCGCGGCGAAGCCGCTTGCATTTCACACGTATCAAACTGGTTCGCACAAAGAAAAGCGGCCCCGCCGCATACCAAAGCAGTGCTGACACACCGCACTCCAAAGGGGAGTTACCAAGAATGAGCAGCAGTCGCGGCCTGAACCTGACCCTGAAAATCTGGCGGCAACCCGGCCCGACCGCTCGCGGCGAGTTCCGAACTTACGAGCTGAAAAACATCTCGCCCGACATGTCGTTTCTGGAAATGCTCGACATCCTCAACGAGCAACTCATCCAGAAGAGCGAAGAGCCGATCGCCTTCGATCACGACTGCCGCGAAGGAATCTGCGGCACATGCAGTCTGATGATCAATGGCCAGGCTCACGGACCCGACCGAGCAACCACGACCTGCCAACTCCACATGCGCCGCTTCCACGATGGCGACACAATCGTCATCGAACCGTGGCGAGCCTCCGCGTTTCCGGTGATCCGCGACCTGGCCGTGGACCGGTCCGCGTTCGACCGGATCATCACGGCGGGCGGCTACATCAGCGTCAACACCGGCAACGCGCAAGACGCCAACTGTCTGCCGATCGCTCGCGACCAGCAAGAAAAGAGCATGGCCGCCGCCGCCTGCATCGGCTGCGGAGCTTGCGTCGCCGCCTGCAAGAACGCCAGCGCGATGCTGTTCGTCAGCGCGAAGGTCAGCCAGTTCGCGCTCCTGCCGCAAGGCAAACCCGAACGCGCCCGCCGAGTCGTCCGCATGGTGGCTCAGATGGACAAAGAAGCCTTCGGCGGTTGTACCAACACCAATGAATGCGAAGCCGCCTGCCCGGCCGAAGTCTCAGTCAGCAATATCGCCCGCCTCAACCGCGAATACCTGCGAGCAGTTGTCGCGTCGGATGAAGGTGTTTAAATCATTATCGCCGAAGGCGTTGTTTTTCCTCGCGTATTTCGTAGCCACGCTCGCCAGAGCGTGGGCGAATTGCAGGAACACCCACGTTCTGGCGAACGTGGCTACGT
>JAYVSP010000199.1:0-14481 GCA_043775215.1 Planctomyces sp.
CGAAGGGATGATGGGGAACGCCGATTTCACGGTCAGTCTGTCGTGGAGCAGCGCGAACACAGTGACGGTGTCCTATGCCACGAGCGGCGGTACCGCGACATCCGGCACCGCGACAACAGGCGACTTCACGGCGACCAGCGGCACGCTTTCATTCGCGCCCGGCGAAATGAGCAAAACGATCTCAGTCCCGGTGAGAGACGATGGCGATGTCGAAAATGCCGAACAATTCGTCGTGAACCTGAGCGCTCCCACGGGGGCCACGATCGACGACGGACAAGCGAACGGGACCATTTACGACAATGACGACTCTGACAGTGATTCAGATGCCGACAGTGATGCGGACTCGGATTCGGACAGCGACTCAGATTCAGATGCCGACTCAGATGCGGATGCCGACTCAGATGCCGATGCCGACTCAGATGCCGATGCCGACTCGGATGCGGATAGTGACGCTGATTCAGATGCCGACTCAGACGCCGACAGTGATGCCGACTCGGATGCGGACAGTGACGCTGATTCAGATGCGGACTCAGACGCCGACAGTGATGCCGACTCGGATGCGGATAGTGACTCAGACGCCGATTCAGACAGTGACTCAGACTCCGACAACGATCCACCGGTCGCGGAGGATGACACGGGATTCAGCACGGTCGAAGGCGCCTCGATCACGACGTCCGACCTGCGCTCCAACGACTCCGATCCGGACGGCGATACACTTTCGGTTGTGCAAGTTGATAACGCGCCGGCAACTGCCCCTGATCTCGGTGCGATGTATGGGTTTTATTCGAACAACCTCGATGGAACGATTCTCTATACGCCGTGGGTCAACCTAGACGACGGAGACACGGCTGTTGAATGGCTGAGCTATACGATCTCCGACGGAAACGGTGGCTCAGCTACGGCGCTCATTGAGATCACAATCAATGGTGTGAATGATCCCCCTGTTGCTGGAGACGATTCAGCAATGGTTCATCACGACACGATGCTTATCATTTCGCTAGCGACCCTGTTGATGAATGACACAGATCCAGACGATACCCTAGCTATATCAGATATCACGTTAGGGACAGCTCTGAATGGCGTCGCAATGATCAGCGGGGCGAACGTCGAATTCCTTCCGGACGCCGGCTTCGTGGGGACGGCATCCTTTACATACACGGTTGCGGACGATAACGGTGCAACCGATTCGGCGACGGTCACGATCAATGTAACCAATTCAGCACCAACGGCGGCGACTGAGTCTTTCAGGACACGGAAAGACACCGTACTCAATATTGATCCGCCGGGCGTGCTTGCTAATGACTCCGATCCGGATCTCGATGACTTGACGCCCTGCGTCGATGATGAACCCGACCATGGATCGTTGGTACTCAATCCGAATGGTTTGTTCACATATACTCCTGACTCGGATTTCGTCGGTAACGACTCATTTTCGTACTACGTCAACGACGGTGCCGAGGACAGCGGCACCGTCGTGGTTACCATCAAGGTCATTGACGTTGACGTAACCAACAGTTTCGGCGTGGCATGGGAAGGTGAATCAATTGACTTTTTCTTGACGGCGACCAGTTCAGACGGTCTCCCGTCGTACTATGAAGTCGATGTCAATGATGACGGGATTTACGATAACTTCGGGGCTCATAATGATGTAATTGATGGCGTCTTAATTGAAGATTTACCCCTTTCTCTGCTGGGAGCGACGGTTGACGATGGTGACTACGAATGCACAATTCGTGTGACATTGGATTCCGGTTTCCAAGTGACGGATCAGATTACAATTCGCGTTGGTAACACCCCACCGGCGATCAATCTCACAGATAATGGGCACATCCCCGCAGGAGCGACCTACCAACTGGCAGTCTCTTTGCCAGATCCAGGGCCAGACACAGTGTCGTCACTGTCGATTGATTGGGGAGACGGAGCGACCGACACGTTCACCGCACTTGGATCGTCATACGGTCACACGTACATGTCGACTGGCGCATATACAGTGGCGCTAACCGTAACCGATGAGGATGGGAGCTATTTGGCACATCGACACATAGTGGTCGGAGATACCAATGCGCCAGATCCAGCAATCACCAGTCCCAGAATTCAATCGCCCATCATTACTGACAATGGCGACAATTCCTTTGACCTCTCAGTCGTCGTCACGGATCAATTTGGTATACCAATTGTCGATGGTGTCAACGGTTCGATTCTTTGGGATCTCAACAATAACGATACAGATGACTCTTATGTTGAAGAAGCCGGAGCCACAACCGTAACAGTATGGCCGGCATTTGGGGCGACACTGTACGTTGCGAAAGTAAAGGTTGTCGATAGTGCATTCAACGAGGCATACGCCCTTTTTATGTTCGCTGGTCCTACACCCCCGGTGGTTGTCAAAGGGCCGACGATAAATAATTATGACACCAAATTCCGAGAGGCGACACCCGACACCCCAGCAGGTTGGCCAATCCATCATCGTAGACCTGTCGGAAGAGCTCCTACTGGTACTGAACAGCGAGTCGCCGACCGCTTTCTGAAAGATGGAGTGAATGTACATGCCACCGACAACCTAGTCGCCGTCCATCCGGACTTCCATGGTGAGATCACCGCATACCAAAATCGCTGGTGGGTCAAGAAGGCCGAGGATGCTGGAATCACGGGCACCAAAGCAGCCAAAATCGATTGGGCAATGCGAAATGTTCCGTTGAGCGAAGTCGACCAAATGGTGGCGAATACCGACGCGCAATGGGGATTTGCAATGTTAGGGCCTGGAAAGAATCAAAGTAAACGCGTCGCGGAAATTGGAACGTACATAGGCCATAATCGGGCAAAGCTTGCGGCGACGAAGGCATCGCGCTTACAGGCGATAGGCGTGACTGTCGGAGCAGTTAGTATATTTATGTTATTCAGTGACAATGTCAAAGCCGCATGGAACATTTCCCACCACAGCGCCGATCAGATCTCGAAGTGGGAGGCATTTCGTGCAGAATACGAGAATGCGCTCAACAAAGCCGTCGACGCTCCTGGAACCCTGACTAAAGGTGACATGTTTAGTGTCAGCGATAAATTCAAAGAATACGCGCTTTCATTGGGACTCGATTCAGATGCTGTTAGTAAGACACATACCGCGATCAACTTGAAAATACTACTAAGCTCACTTCCTGATACTCTATCGTAGACCGAACGCATGTGGTAAATAGCCATGAAATATCATATAAGGCGTCTCGACACCAAGGGGTTGCTTGACGGAATTTTCTTTGAGATTGAAGTTCCATTCGGCACTGAAGGGGAGGACGTTCCCAGAGATGCTGTACTCGTTGGGGGAGTTCCGCAGGACATGGGGGCTGATTGGATGCTGCGATTCAAGTGGCTACAACTTGTGAATCAACCAGATGACGTGATTCACGCAAGTCAGTTGTGCGATCGATGTGCCGCAGATGGTGAGTATACAATGACGGTTTATGTGGTTGAACGAATTGCAGTGGAGTTATTGTACGGTGAAATTGAGGGGGGGTTCTTTCCTCAGCAAGATCCGAGATCTGATTATTATTTTGTCACAACGGGATTAGCGGATTGCCTTCGGCGGAGCGGCACGATTGGGGTGGAATTTGGCGGCGTGACTCAAATGCAGAGGAAAGACGGGACATTGCAGGAAAATCCGCCGATTGTGGTTCTGAATTGCGTAGGGAAGGGATGTGACGTGTCGGGGTTTGTTTTGTCTGATGAAGTAAAGAATTCATGTCCGTTTTGCGGCAAGTCTCCGATACTTTGCCCTGAATGCGGTCAGATTCGGACGCCGTGTAAGAACTGTGGAAAGCTTTTCACAGTTTCAGCCGATTGTCATGACGGAGGAAGTGATGCCCGTCTAACCGTCGAACCTGCGTCTGAGGCGCTACGGATTGTTGATGGCGGGAGATGGGATGGAAGCGATTTCAGTTGTAACGGCTTGATTACCAAACGCGCACTCGACCTTCTTCTAAGATCGCATGCTGGGCCGTTATGGTATCGTCCGGCACTTCTCGACACTACTGGCGTAACGAATGCCAAAATGCAACAAATTCTTGAATTGAAGGAAGCAAAGGCGCTGACGGAACAGTGACACGAGAAATTGGACGAGGCGAAAAGGGCACCATTCAAATTCCAGCCGCAATGAAGCCAAAGAGTAAATGAAACGGGACATGGAGACAGATGCTCACAAGCAGTTCGTCGATGAGCTTAGGTCACGCGGCGTGTTCGCAAATTCCGACATTGAGAGCGCGTTTCGTCATGTTCCACGCCATTGTTTTCTTCCCAACGTTTCGCTCAAAGAAGTTTACTCCGACAGGTATGTCGTCGTGGGTCAAATACGAGGCTCTCGTGCGCACAGTTCCTCAACACAGCCGTCCTTCATGGCAAAAATGTTGGGCCAATTAGGCGTCGACAAAGGTCAGCGTGTTCTTGAGATTGGAACGGCCACCGGATTTAACGCCGCATTACTTTCCAGCATGCTCGGTCCACAGGGTCTGGTCGTGACTATCGAATTCGACCCGGAACTCGTGACTTTTGCGGCAGACAACCTCACTCGGTTCGGTTACACCGACATTCCGTCTCCACCATTGATCCACTCTGAAATGCCACTTCGATGGCTTTCCAAAGCGGGTTCAGCACCCATCGGTTTGGGCTGCGGTGACGGCTGGAATGGCGTTCCATTGTCAGTCCCGTTTGATCGTCTGATTTCAGCAATTGGAAGTTGCGACATCTCGCCGGCGTGGATTCGCCAAACTTCAGGAGATGGCAGGCTCGTGGTTCCATTGACGCTCTTTCCGAATGTGACACTGAGTATTGCTTTTGACCGAATCCAAAATGAACTGGTCAGTCGATCGATCATTTCGTGCAGCTTCGTCCCCGCGCGCGGACGAATGGCGGCGAGAGTGACCGACTGGTCGAAGGTCCGGGTCGTTGCTCGGCCATCACCCTCAACGGAAAGTCCAACGCCTTTTTGCACCATTCAGACGCTGGAAACGAACCTACAGATGTCGATCTCCACCGAGTCAGGCCCATTGCAATAGGTTGGAGTGAATCATTGCCATGCACTTTTCTCGCGAAGTTCAGGTTCTCGTGGAGTGTGTTGGGGCCGTTTTACTCGCGGTGTTTTTTTGGCTGGCTCCACAGCGGAATCGGAATCGGTTAATTGACGGAGTTTATCGGCGTATTCGGCCGTTGTTGGTTCGTGTCGGATTAGCTCACGCGCCGTGGACGATGTTTGCGTCGGGGCCGAATCGAAACCATTTCTTCCTGTTGCGGCTTCAGACACGGGGCCAGTCCGATTCGGTGGAATTGCGTGACGTTTGGCGGCTCAAAGGGTGGTGGGGAGATTTGGTGGATGAGCGGCCACGGCGGATTTTGGTGGCGATGATTCGCTCGGACACGGGGCCGAATACCAAGCGGAATCTGGCGGAAGGGTTTGTGCGTTGGTATTTCAGCGAACGGATGGTCGCTCCCGATGCCGGTTGTGAAGGGACAGCAGTCTTCGGGCAGGAGGTGTTTCGTTCGCCGCTCCGACGAAAGGCAGATCAGTCAGAAGTGGAAGTGCTCGTGAAATACACGCTCGCCTTCAAAGTGGGGACCGATGGTCGCGTTGAATTCGCTGCTTGAGTTTCTCCAGTCCCTGACGGCTGGCACCCAACATGTGATTGGATACCACGTATTCCGAGTCGTCTACGGGGTAATGCTGATCTTGTTCGTGGTCGGCTACCTCCGAGTTCGGAGCGGTTTGTGTGGCCCGGTTGCCATATTTGATCGTCCGTCATTTGAGAAGCATCAGAACCGGCCCTGGGGATTATTTGATCTATTCGCCGACCCGACGGCCTGCACGCTGTCAGCGCTAGCAGGATTTGTCGCGGGAAGTTTGCTCATCGGAACTCGGATACCGGCGGGGTGGGCATTCCCGATGATCTGGGTTTGCCTCTGCTCATTTCAAGGGAGAAATCCACATTTTAACTACGGCGGTGATGATGTGTTTCGACTGATCGCGGTGGCGTTCCTGCCGGATTTTTCCGGTGTCGGCATTCCGAGTGGCGTGTTCGCGGCAAAAGTGCTGATCCTGGCCGTTTATTGGAACACCGCGATCTATAAATGGATGGAGTCAGAATGGCAGACTGGTGAGGCCCTCTATGGATTCAGCCGCCTGACCATGATTCGGCGGTTCGAGTGGTTGCCTCGACTCACGTCGGTAAGGATTTATCGCCGGTTGACGTATTTGAGCTTGGCCACCGAAACAGCGCTGCCCGTTTTGTTCTTCATCGAAGACACGGTTGTTTTCGGCATCCTCTTGGCACTGGCGATCCATGCGGGGTTACAAGTCTTCTGCCGTCTGCATCTGTTCCAGGCTGTGATGATTTTGGGACTCAGCCTGTTTCCCACGGACGCTCAATATCAAGCTGTTCTGGCTGTCATGAAATCGTTGTTTTGAAGCAGCATGGAGGGCGTTCGTGACATTCGACCCGAAGCTGAGTGCTCTCTGCGAATTGGTGTGGCAGCGACTCACTGATGCCACAGAAGGACGATCATTTGCGACCCAGAAGAATCATGATTGGCCCACGGTTTGGGGAATAGCAGTCGTGCTTTATCGCCCTGGACGCCAGCGTCTCATCGTGGTGCGCCGCCGACAATCGACTGTGGCTGAGGCAATCGATTCCGTTGTTAACAGAATCTTGGCGCATCCACGATTCGCCGAATTCGGACCATTGTCATCCGATAGCTTGCGGTTCCAAATGGATGTGATTAGCGACGAGCCGCAGCCGGTTGAATTCGAGTCGTTTCGCGAAAACGATCTTGGTCCGAATCGATTTGAATACGGCGTGGATGGATTGCGAATCGTCGGGACGGCAAAGACTCAGTACTTCTTGCCGGGTGATGCGTTTGTGAAATCGGTGCTGGGGCTGGAGCAGTTGCGGCGGGCGGTTGAGCGGATGTTTCCGGGGGAAAAGTTTTCGACACTGAAATTCTCTCGATTTCGGTCGCGGAGTTTTTTACGGTTCGAGGGACGCTGGCTGCCGTTGTATCGCGGGATTCCAGTTCTCGGCGAAGATGTGACGGCAGCGGACTTGTGGGGTCGAGCCTTGGCGGCGGTGGAACGAGTCGTGCGGACTCAGGCGGCGGATGGGCAGTTTGAGTATTACTACGATGCGAAGACGGACTCGCAGGTGAATCATGAGCACCCGCATCGCGATCCGGTGACCGATCCGTTTTACAATTTTGTGCGGCATTGCGGCGGGATCTTGACACTGCTGTTTTACGAAGCGGCGCGGCGGGATGAGCGATTGCGCTGGACGGGGTTAGTCGGCGATGATGCGCCGATCGCGGTGAGTAGCCGAAGTCGTGAGAGTTCGGACCGAAGTCTCACGACTTCGACTTCGGCTACGATTCAGACCGACGGGCAGCAGCACGACGGGCAGGAGTGCCCATCCTACGGAGTGCGTCGCGCCATCGTTACGGCCATTGAATGTTACTTGCGGACGATGGTGGAGTATGTGACGGCGGACGGGTTTGAGGCGGGGTACTCGGTCGATAACCGGAAGGGGAAGCTGGGAGGCAGTGGTTTGGGGTTGTACTCGCTGGCGCTGTATCAGCACTTGTTTGCGGATTATCGGTTTGAGAATTCGGCGCGGCGGCTGGCGAATCACTTGTTGGCGGAGATTCACGAGTCGGGGGAATTTCAGTACTACCACACGTATTTGAATCGGCAGGTGAGTCGCGCGGAGAATGCTCGGCTGTTCTCGTTTTATTATCCGGGGGAAGCGCTCGGGGGTTTGGCCGCGTATTTGAAATACGTCTGCCGTGAGGAGGCCGAGCGAGAACGGATCGTGGAGCGGGTGCATCGCGCGCTCCGCTTCTTGATCCGAGAGCGACCGACGCGCTATACGGCGCACTTCGCCCCCCTGCCTTCCGATGCGTGGCTGATGATGGCGATCAACGAACTGTGGGACGAGCCGGGCTTTCAACGGGACGAGTACCGCCAGTTCGTGTTCGGCGACGCGGATGCGATGTGCGATCATCAGTACATGCCGAAGAATGCTTTGTATTCGGATTACATTGGATCGTTCTACTACCACTATGGCGATCACCCGTACCCGGACGGTGCGCGTGCGGAAGGTCTGACGGCGGCGTATCTGCTGGCGGTGAAAGTGGGCGACACGCCTCAGGCAAAGCGTTATTTCAAAGCCTTGGTGCGAATCGCCTGGGCCTGCCTGCGACTGTGCAACACGCGCGCGAGCTTGTATTCGGTCCCCAATCCCGAACACGCTCTGGGCAGCATTCGGTTCAAGCTGACTCGCCAATGGGTGCGCGTCGACACGACCGAGCATGTCGCCAGTTTTTTTCTCAAGTTTCTGCCATACTTTGTGCTGGAGGCAACATCAGCGCCGTAGTCCAATCAGTTTTCCAAAAAGACATGTCACCCGTTTTTCCCAAGCCAGCGACACTGGCTCGCTGCCGGACGCCGGATTTTGAGATTGATGATGAAACATCGTGCGAATCTCCATCGTGTGGTCGTGTTACTGGCCGTGTTGTGTGGCGCAGTGTTCGCGGCTGACAAACCGGCTCGCACGGAAGCGGCTTCGCCCGCATTCCATCGTTGGGCGATTCTGGCTTCGCCAGAGATTCGTGACGCAGGCATCTCCGACCTGCTCACGGCCGAACTGTCGAAGAAGTCGATCGAGTTAGTCGAACGCGAACAACTCGACGCGGTGTCGCGTGAGATTGAGTTGTCCAAACTGTTCGGAGCGGATGCGGCCTCACAACGTCTGAAAGTCGGGCAACTGGTGAAGGCCGATGCGCTCGTGCTGCTGTCACTGGTTGAGCACGAGAAAAAAAAGTTCGTGAAGCTGGTCATCAGCGATTGTGTGTATGGGTCGCGTCTGCGGCTGGATCACTTTTCGATGGAAGCCGATCGCCTAGATCGTCTCGCCAAAGAGCTGGCCGATGCAGTGACAGTCACGCGAGCGAAGTTCGCTCGCGGCGTTGAGCGGATCGTCGCCGTCTCGCCGTTCTTGTCGAAGAACCTGACGCACGAGTTCGATCACCTGCAATTCGGCTTCGCGGCGTTGTTGGGGCAGGCGCTCAGTGAACGTCCGGGTGTGGCGGTTCTGGAGATCGAAGAGGCCCGGTCGATCCGCCAGGAGTTGGCAGTGACCGGCGACGGGATCAAGGATCGGATCGTGCCTCTGTTCGTGGAAGGGGAGTTCGCGATGTCCGGCCGCTCGCCGGATGTTCGCGTGCGAATCACGCTGCGGTTGAGCGACGGGCAGAAGGAAAGACGCAAACTGGAACGTGCGGAGCTGACGCTGGCGCAGTCGGTGGAGTGGCTGACGAACGATATCCCGCGCGAGATCGCCGCGCGACCGGGCGACGTGGAGCCGTCACCGCGTTTCACGCGCGAGCAGCAATTCGAGCAGTTGGCTCGTCGTGCGGAAGCGTTCTCGCGCACGGCGGCGTTCGCCGAATCGACCGCTCTCCGCGAAGCCGCGCTCTTGTTGAATGACGAGGACGTCGAGCAGCGGCTGTGGCTGATCGCGGAATCGCGGCGGCTGTTGAACGAGCTGGCGGTGCGCGTTCACGAGCTGCGGGCGACGATTTATCTGGGGTCGCGTAACAAGTATCGCGCCGTTTGGGACGAGAACTTGATCTTGGATGACACAGTGCGGGAGCCACTGTTCGACCAAGCCCAGCAGCGAGCGCAGCGGATGGATGAGTCGTTTCGCTGGCTGCTGGCCCGGCGAGCGATCAGCCGCCGCGAGGCGGCCTGGTTCGCACCGGAGATCGCGCAGCAATGGTTCAGCGTCAGCGGCTTGGCTCGGAAAGAAGAGCAAGGCGAATTCCGCCACGCTGCCGATCAAACGATGGAGGCGATGCTAGCGGCTTATTGGCAACTTGATCCGCGGTTGCGTCCGCGTGAAGCTCATCCCTGCTTCGAGCACATGAATCTGCCGGGAGGCGGCAATCCGGGCGGCGAATGTCGGCAGCACGATTCGTTGTGGTACGTCGCGAACAATTACTGGCTGAACCTTTGGGAATTCACGGTTCGCGGCACACCGAGTCAACGATTGGGAGCTTGGCAGCGCGCCGTGAAACAGCACGCCTCGCCAAAGTGGCCGAGTGACCAACTCTTCGTGAGCTTGTTCCTGGTGCGCAAACTGCCGGCCGAAGAGCAAGCGGCTCGGCAGCAGTTTCAAGAATTCTGCAACCAGTTGGATCAAACGAACGAGCCGCTGTTTCAGTTGTACGCTCGCAGTGGACGCCTAGCGCTGCGGATGTGCGAGCCACGTTCCTCGTGGGATTCGCGGATGTCGCAAGAAGCTTCCGCGCTGCAACGGGCCTGGGACGAATACTTGAAGAGCGACCAGCGTTTTACGGAGGTGGCCTATCCGTTCGGCCTGCACACGCAAGCGATCGTGCAAGAAGTCGAACAGGTGGTGCGATTGGGCGGCACCAAGCAACATCCGCTGTCGCCGAATGTGCTGATCGGCGTCGATCCCGACCCGCGCATTGCGTTCGAGCCGCTGACGGATCTGCGCGCCGAGTGGCGGCAGTGGCGGCAGATCGACGAGCGGCTCGACCTGGTGTGGCGCGTCAACAGCGTCTCGATCATGCCTGAGCCGAGGCAATCGCAGCGGATCTTTGAGTCAGCGGGCCGCTCTGACCTCGTCTTGGATGTTTGCTGCGACGGACGGTTGATCTGGGTCTTCGCCCAAGAGTCGGGACTGCGCGCTTACACACTGAAGGGGCAACTGGTCGGAGCCGTGTTTCCGGAAGACGTGACGGTCACGGAAGCACGCTTTGCCGACGAACCCAAATTGCCGCCGATCGGACAGTCCGCGGCCCAGCGGCAAATCGCGATCTCCACCGGTGCGACGGTGGTTCCCTTGTTTGGCCCGACGTACTTGCACCCGATCGCGCCGGGACGGTGCCTGGTGCTGGGAACGTACTTGCCGAAGCAACGGCTCTGGATTGCGGCTGTCTCGACGGAAGACGACCCCGTCGCAAAGAACCATTTCCGCGTACAAGTGGTCCACGAAGCGACGACCGATGCGCAACGCTCGGTGATCGGCGAAGATGACAACGCCGCCGAGAGCTTCGCGCCGCGCTGGCTCACCGAGATCAGCACGCCGACACGACCCGCGCAGCGGTTGCTGCTCGTCGGACGGCCCGAGTTCTTTACGTCCGAGCAATTCAGAACGGGACGCCGGCCATTGGCGGTGGATTTGGAATCGCTCGATGTTTCGGTCCTGCCGAGCCGATTCGGATACGCCGAACAGTTTGGAGAACAGCGTTATTTTCATTCGGGGCGGATGGTCTACTCACGCGTGTTGTCGCTCAATCTCTTGTCACCTCCGCCGGACAAGTCCACGCTCGATTGGACTCGCAACGAACTGTTGCCGTTCTTAGCACCGCTCGATCGGCGCGAATGGTGGCGAATGCCGTCGCGCACGTTCGTGGCCATCGGCGATCACCTAGAGAATCCGGGGCCACTCTGGCGACGTGTCTTTCCGG
This sequence comes from Planctomyces sp., assembly GCA_043775215.1. GTDB lineage: Bacteria > Planctomycetota > Planctomycetia > Planctomycetales > Planctomycetaceae > SXKJ01. The sequence continues at coordinate 11,521 of JAYVSP010000199.1, forward strand.
CCGAGAATCGTCTGGAACAGATTACTGCCGAACTGATCACGCCACGTTATCGGTTTCAGAATTACAGTGTCTCGGCTCACTTTGGTTTGGTGGCGTGGAACACCGGCGACCTCGCGTATCGAGTTCACTTTGACCGCGATGACCCAATGCCGCGCGATCTCGCCTGGCTCTATCCGTTCGTACCGGCTGCGGATCGCGAGGCACATCATCGCGCTGTGTTGGCCATCCGCGAGCAGGGTGGATTTGTCGAATCCGTCTGGCGGGGCGTGCCCAACAATTACACGCTGCAACCGGACGGCTGGATTACGAAAGTCTACTTGTCGGACACCTGGCGCGGTGGCGACACCGGATTGAATGCGCTCGCCGGACTATCGCAACTCCGCGAGTTGCGTGTGGTCAAAGCTCCGATCACGAACGCCGGACTGGAGGCGATCGGCCGACTGACTTCGTTGCGCACGCTCAGCCTGGAGGAGATGGCGGTGACTGATGACGGACTGCCGCAACTGTCCGGCTTGAAGGATCTGTCCAATCTGCGGCTCGAAAATGTGATCGGCGGCAGTTCCTTCACAGACGCCGGCTTGGAACTCATCCATCAATTGCCCCGATTGGAGGAGCTGACTATTTCTGGTCCTGGATTCACGGACGCCACTATCGAGCATGTGCGTAAAAAGGTGACCGTTCAACCGCGATGGCTGCGCAAGCTTCGGCCACTCGACACGAACATCTCCGCCGACAAACTCAAAGAACTTCGCAGTCTGCAAAGCAGCTTTACCATTGATGCTCACCCGGAACCGATTAGCGTCGGCCCGTGACGCGGCCAATGCAGCTCGAGACCTTGGAAAGGGCCAACATGACATCCTTGCCCGTCGTTGAACAGTAAAATTCGTTCCTGCGAAATTGCCGAGATCAATCGGCGGGAGAGCACGATGCCGCACATGACAAGAACGATGGTGGTCGGTGTTTGGGGTTGGGCATTTCTGGTTTTGACAGCGATTGCCGAAGACTCTCCGAAGCCAAGTGAAAAGCGTCCCGTTCGCATCGCGCTCGTCACCGCAGCGAATGTCAGCCCGGAAACGAAGTCACTGCTCGATCTCGCAACGGTCGAGCTGTCACAACTGGAGAATGTCGAATTGCTCGAACGAGCCGATGTGCTGCGGGTGCTCGACGAGCAGAAGCTCACGCTGATGGGCATCGCGTCGGATCGGCACGCGCTTGCCGTTGGTAGGTTGCTGAAGGCCGACATGTTGGTCTGCCTCGAAACGGACGCACTCAGACATCAGGCATTCGCAGCCACGGCGTTCGACGCAAAGACGGGAGTCCGCCTGCGGGATACGCCGCTGGAATCCAAAGTGGACGAAGCCGCACAACACCTGATCGACTTCGTGAAGCGGAGCGTTGAGAAACGCCGGCGCCTGGGCAAAGACCTGAAGACCGTCGCCTTCGTCTCCGTTCGGAATGCTGATCTACCACGCGACTGGGACACGCGCTGCCAAGCTGTCGGCCGGTTGCTCGAACGCCGAATCTTGGAGGCGCCGGGAATCGCGGTTCTCGAACGGCGCCGGCTCGAACAAGTGACTCGCGAACGCCGGCTGGCCCTCGACGATGACCAGACGGTGTTGCTTTCGTCCGTGATGTTGATCGAGTTGCAAGTGGGACGAGGTAGCGTCAAGGACGGCCTCAAGGTCATCGCCCAGTTGAAGTCGCTCGACGGCCAGCCGCTCAAGACCGTCACTGCGGAATGCGAGACGGCGACCGCTCAGGCCGCTGTCGAGCAGTTGCTCCCGAAATTGGCGGCGGCGTTGGATCAACAACTCGAATCGTCACCACGACGCGATGCCGAGACTGAGGCGGAACTCTTCGCGAAGGAGGCACGGCAGCTCGCCAACCAAAAGGATTTCGGACAGGCAATCAATGCTGTGGAGGCTGCTCTCGCCTTGGAGCCGAGCCGAGTTGATGACCGTTGTGATTTGCTCCAGCTTCTCTTTCAGAACATCACGCCGGAACTCATTCAACGCCTGTCGAGCGTCCCCCTCGGCCAAGCCAAACTAACGCCGGCATTGCGCGAACAAGTGCTGTCGGTATATCAGCGTGCCTTGGATGAGCGAGAGGTTCTGCTGACGATCCAACAGAAATCGGACGGCAATCGACTCCAGGATTTGTTCCATCGCGCCTCTCATGGTTTTCTGAGTGGTGACAGCGGACTGCGACTCCAGTTTCAGATGCTCGACCGATTCTCGAACGAGCCGCCTGAGTTTGTGATCGAGATGTCTCGATATCGGACGAGATTCCGCGAGATCGTCTTCGCCGCACTGAGGCGGTATCACGAAGTCGCCGAACAAGCCCCGGCATTTCATCGCGGCTACACGAGACAGGTCTCGGAATATCTGGCGACACCGGCCGTCTGGTCGACGACTCCAGCGCAATACGCGCGCGATATGGAGGCGATGGCCCGTCCTTGGCTACGTCTGTCCGCCAAGATCCTCACTCGTCCAGAACACCTCAACAATACTGGACATGTCAAAGATGTCTTGCGAGTACTCATCATCACGAAACAGGACATCCCCACTGATCCTTGGCAAGATTCCGAGGTGTGTGAGGTTTTCGCGTCGCTCGGTGAGGAGATGCGCGCGCATCCAGATCCCGACATTCGGATTTGGGGACGATTCTTGGGAGACGTCGTGCTCCGCGCATCGAACCAGCGAAACGCTACGGAAGACGAAACCGCATGGAAAACTTGGAAGGCCACGCTTGTCGCCAGGATCACGGCCTCTGAAAGCAAGACCGATGCATTGGTGCGTGGGCTGACGTATGAGCTATGGGGGATGGCGATCGACATTCGCAATCGACTGATTCCGAATGACACTACTTCGACTGTCTTAGATTTGTCGTTTACTGATGTTCAATGGCGCGAGTTTGTTGTGTTGTTTCCAGTGATAGAGGCGAGCGAGTTCATTACGCCGC
>JAYVSP010000200.1:0-6269 GCA_043775215.1 Planctomyces sp.
AATTCCCTGCCTCCTGTCCTGATCCGTGTTCAATCCGTGTTTCATCTGTGGCAAAAATATTTCCCGAAGTGACCTCCCTGGATTACCGAATGAGCCTTCTTGAATTGCTGACTGCTTGAGTTTCTTGAATTGCTGACTGCTTGATCCTCACACACCTTGACTGTTCACATCACAGAATTTCGTCAGAGCCGCGCCGAAGACGGAAAATGGCTCTCCCGTTTTTCAAGTTGTTGCGGGCTGCATCATGGCTCTGACATCCGCGATTCCGCGCATCGCGTTTGGTCCCGCCTTCCCAGGCAATGGCTCATGGGAATGGATTGGGGAAGCCCTTGCGGAAGACGTTTCGGCACGATTCCAGACAAAAACGTTTGAGCGAGAACTTCCAGCCTGCGACGTGCTCGTGCTCGTCAAATTTCCATTGTCGCAGGACGCGGCGCGTGTCGCCGCCAAGCAGTCCGCCGTGGTGTACGCTCCCGTGGATTACTATGGCAGTTGTTCGGAGATCGATCAGGACGCCTTGTTTCTTCGGCAATGTTCTCGGATCGTCGTCCATTGTCCAAAGCTGGCCAAGTACTTTCGATCGTATGTCCCGGTGGAGTGCCTGGACCATCACGTCCGGTTCGTCGAGATGCCTGAAGTACGACCGCTTGACGGACCAATTCTCTACGTCGGCGTGAGAACGAATCTGCCACCGCTTGTGGACTATGTCAATCAGCGTCCGCTGCCGCGCGAGTTGGTGGTATTGACGAATCCCGAAGATCCAGCGCGACCGCTGACCGCCGCTGAGTACGGATTTCGACAGCCGGGCCGCGTGCGTGTGGAAACATGGAGTCCTGAAGCCCATCACCGTTGGCTGCGAAAGGCAAGTGTCGCGCTGGACGTGAAGGGCTCCGATTTTCGGCAAAGGCATAAACCGCCGACGAAGGCCGTTGATTTCATCGCGTCAGGGCTGCCGCTCGCAGTGAACCGGGATAGTTCCAGTGCCGAGTACCTCTCGGACATGGGCTTTGAGGTCGCTTCTCTGGATGACCATGACCGGTGGTTTTCCACGGAGTACCGCGACGAAACCGTTCGATTCGGCCGAGCGTTGACGGAACTCTTTTCGCGACGGCGGATCGCCAATCGTTGGGCGCGTTTGATTGGTGGCGTGTTGCAGGAGCGGAGATGAGCATGAACGGCACCGAACATCTCTATCGCGAAGCCCAACGAGCGGCCCAGGCGGGGCGAGGCGCAGAAGCTCAGGCTGCATATGAACAATTGTTGGAGCAAGTGACTGGCGGGAGATTGAGAGCACTCGTCCTGAGCGATTTGGAAACGCTGGCCACACTACGCGGTGATTTGACGACGGCGACACAATACTTCGAGTCGGCCTTAGTGACCGATGGCGATTGCCGTTCGGCTCGATTCAACCTTGAGGCCATTGGACAACCAGAAAGAGCGACACCAGCCTCGGCATCGAATGGCGAAAATGGTGCGGTCCGTACTCGCATTGCCGTGCTGAGTCTGTTGTTCAATTGGCCGTCCACTGGCGGAGGGATCATTCACACAGTTGAACTCGTGCGGTTCTTGCGCAAGGCGGGGTATGACGTGCGGCATTTGTACGCGGTCTATCCGGGCTGGGACATGGGCCAAGTGACGGAGGAACTGCCGGGCGATCATCGGCCGCTGGTTTTTGAGGATGCGTCGTGGAATGCGGATGGGATTCGGCGGCGGTTTTGCGAAGCGTTGGACGACTATCGGCCGGATTGGGTCGTGATCACCGATAGCTGGAACAGCAAGCCGTTGTTGGCGGAGTCGGCGAGGGGGTATCGGTATGTGTTGCGGCTGGCGGCTCAAGAGATGTTGTGTCCGTTGAACAATGTGCGGCTGCTGGCGAAAGGGCCGAATCAGTTTTGCTCGTGCCCTCGGCATCAATTGGCGACGCCGGAGATTTGCCGAAGTTGTGTGCAAACGCACGAGCGGTTTTCCGGTGGACTGCATCGAGCGGAGCGAGCCTTGGTGGGCTTCGGCAGTCCTGAGTATGACCGGATGTTGAAGCGAGCGGTGGCGGACGCGGAAGCGGTGCTCGTCGTGAATCCGCTGATTGCGGAGATGGTCAAGCCGTATGCGAAGCGCGTGGAGGTCGTGACCAGCGGGTTTGATGCCGCTCGGTTTCCGTGGCCGTGGCCGAAAGACGGAGTTACACCAACCCGACGCGCCAGCGAGGCTTCAAGAAGATCAAACGTCTTCTTCGCGGGTCTTGTCGATGAACCGATGAAGGGATTTTCGGTGTTGCAAGCCGCCTGCCGTCGGCTCTGGTCCGAAGGTCGAGACTTCGATCTCGTCGCCACGGGCGAACCCAATGACCAAGCCGACGACCGCACGCGATTCATCGGCTGGTTGTCTCAAGACGAACTGCCGAGAGCATTGCGGCAAAGCGATATCGTCGTGTGCCCCACGCTGGCGGAAAAGGCGTTGGGACGCACGGCTGTGGAAGCGATGGGAGTCGGGCGGCCAGTAATCGCGAGCCGGATCGGTGGGTTGCCGTTCACGGTCATCGACGAACTGACTGGTTTGCTGTGTCCGCCGGGTGATGACGTGGCCTTGGCCGGGACGCTGGCGAGACTGCTTGATGACGCCGACTTACGAGCCCGGTTCGGTCGCGCGGGCAGGAAACGCTTTGAAGAACACTACACCTGGGATGCGATCATCCCGCGATACTACGAACCACTGTTTGGACCGCCGGTAAGGACGACACGGTACATTGCGGCCCACCACACCACATCAAAGGAGATGGCATCATGCCCGTGACCAATTACATTTGGGACGACGAGAACGACAGTCTGCTCATGGAGACGGACGAGAATGGTGACACCACCGCCGTTTACACGACTGAGCCGGAACCCTACGGCCGCGTGATTTCACAGCGTCGAAACGGCAACACCAGCTACTACCATTACGACGCCCAAGGCAACACGGTCGCCCTGACCGACGAATCGGGAAACGTCACCGACACGAATGGCATGTAGTTTAGCTGTAACTCCAGTCTGAGAAATGGTGTAGGAGAAAGAGCGGCCTGCGTGTGATGATTGGCGGTGAGTAACAACCGTTAAGTCATCGAAGGCACGGAGGCCGCTCATGAAAGATCGTACTGGCGAATGGATTCGTGAACAGATCAAGTCGTTTCGAGTCACTTGGAATCAGGCTCCCGCCTTGCCGTTGTCGGAGTGGTTGACGACCGAGACGGTGGCTCGGATGGTGGCCGAACTGAAGTTCACTGGGCGTGATCGGGTTTACACGCCGTTGGTCACGTTGTGGGTGTTCTTGTCGCAAGTGCGCGCAAACGCTTGCCACATAAAACTTATGACTAAACTACATGCCATTCGTTCCTGACACCTTTTCCTTTCCCCGGTTCCTGACACCTTTTCCTTTCTTGACACCTTTTCCTTTCTTCTGACACCTTTTCCTTTCTTTCCTTTCCGGTTCCTGACACCTTTTCCTTTCCGCGCACGCCGATGGCGTTGCGGTTAAACATCTCTCAATCTCGCCCGCACGAAGAATAATACAGTCAACCTCGACAATCTCGCTGCGGAATTGCCAAAGTACGACCAGATTTCTTTGACCTCTGATCGAGACTGTTTTTGACCTTTGAACCAGCACCTCAGATTGCCGCAGAGAGAAAGCACGCCTCACGGCCTCGGCGGATGCTGGCTTGGGGACTCTACCTGCTGTACCTGGCATTGCTGGGGTGGGGCGGATTGTGGCTGTATGGCTCCATTCGATGGGGACTTCAACGGACACGCTTTAATCCGGATGATATCTGGGAAGTTGCTTATACAGAAATTTATCAGTCCGGAGTGAAAGAGGTCTCGACTGAACCAGATGACCGGCACATTGATGTGTTAATGCTGGGTGGGTCGGTGCTCGAACAGGTCGGCTCCGAGTTGAAAAGCCAGTTACATGATCGACTCGGCGCGAGCGTTCGTGTTTGGAATCTCGCCAGCTCGGGGCATACGTCGCGAGACAGTCTATTCAAGTACCGCTACCTGCGTGATCGGCGGTTTGACTTGATCGTGGTTTATCACGGAATCAATGATGCCCGCATGAACTGCTGCTCGGCCGAATTGTATCGTGATGATTATTCGCACTGTATTTGGTATCGCAGTCTTGAACGACGATCCAAATTGGGAACCATGAATCCGGCGGCATTGGCTGCGGAAGACTTTGCGCGACTCATCACGCTGGGACAGCCCGATGCAGACCAACTGGCATTCGGCAAAGACCTCAAGACTCCGCTGGCGTTCCGAAAGAACTTCGAGGAGATGGTCGAGATTTCCCAAAGCACGTCATCGCCCCTGATGTTGATGACCTTCGCCTATTACCTTCCGGAAGGCTACTCACGCGCGCGATTCAATCGGGGAGAACTCGATTACGGATCAGGAACGCTCTCCATGCCTGTCGAATTATGGGGGGTTCCCGAAAATGTGGTTGCAGCGCTCGATGCCCATAATCAGGTTATCTGCGAGCTTGTGTCCGCGCGACCGGAAGTCATTTTTTTCGAGATGCAGCGAGAGTTGCCCAAGACCGGTAGAATTTTTAGCGACATTTGTCATTTGACTCCGGAGGGATGCCGGGAATTCGTGACGCAAATGATGCCCGCGCTGGAACCGTGGTTGGTAAAAATGCAGACCACGCACGTTGTCGACGTTGAGTCTGAGTAAGCCACTATGCACACAATTTTGTTTGACATTGACGGCACGTTGCTGCACTCCGGTGGAGCGGGCCAAGCGGGTATCGAGCGTGCGCTCGCCGAAGAATTTCGTGTGACGGCACCGACGGACGGGATTCCGACGGCGGGACGCACCGATCGCGCGATCGCTCAAGACCTCATCCGGTTTCATCGGCTGGAGGAAAGCGAAGCGACGCACGCGCGAATGTTGGACGCCTATTTGCGTGTGTTGCCGCAGGAATTGGCATCTCGCGAAGGTGGCGTCTATCCCGGCGTGCGCGATCTATTGGCTCGGTTGAGTGTTCGCGAAGACGTGCGACTGGGATTACTCACAGGCAATTACCGCGAGGCTGCGTGGTTGAAGTTGCGGCATTACGAACTGGCTCAGCACTTCGCGTTCGGCGGTTTCGGAGATGAGCATTCGCACCGAGATAATGTCGCACGGCAAGCCCTGGTGGCAGCGCAGAATCATCAGGCGCCGCGAACGATTGACGTCAGCCGCCTGTGGGTCATCGGCGATACTCCCGCCGACGTGCAATGCGGCCGAGCCATCGGGGCTCGAGTGATCGCAGTCGCCACCGGCATGTACAGCCACCAAGAACTCGCCACGACGGAGCCCGATCATCTGTTCGCAGATTTCGGCGACGTTGACGCGGTGCTGGCATTGTGGAAGTCATCAGGCTCTGGTGTCGACTGATTGTTTTTCATCAGATCGACTTCCGCCTGAAGCTGACTGACTTCCAGAGCAATCTTGTCTTCAATCGTGGATTTCAAGTCCATGGGTCGAAATGTTTGAAGCGTCGCCAGATACCGATTGAAGGTGTCATTCAATTCGTTGAGCAAGTCGCCATCTCGCAGCCGTATTTCAGAAACCGTTCTGCCGGCGGAGAGAGATTCTAGCGTCTTCCGAAAACGGAAGAGCGGCCCGACGATCCGATGACTGAAGCACAACAAGTCCCACAAGACGATCGGCACAATGGCAGCAGCACAGATCCAGATGGCCACATATTGATGTGTAAACTCGTGATAAAGGTCGCTAAATGTGCGCGGCGGAGCACCGGCCAGCACCGTGCCGCGGTGCTCGGCATACCGAAACAGAAACAGCGTCATCCACAGCACGCCGTGGTATAGAAACCAATACAGAGCAGCCCGAACCAGCAGACGCCCTTGAATCGCTTGATTCACAAACAATTTCTTACGCAGTTTTTCGTAGTTCATTGCATCATCCGATGAGAAACGACGATAGCCACGAACGGGAAAACCTAGCTCGCCAATTGCGGCGGTACGGTTTGTCGATTCGCGGCACGCGAGATTTACGAACAGCGAGCACCGGCGAGTCGCTTTGTACCGTGCTTTCTATTTTTCCGGGAGCGGCCTATTGTGGCGTGACGCTCCGCAACACGATTGACGACGCGGAGAGCCTGTGAAGGAATTGAGCCGCGAACGTCAGGGCCCTAACGGTCAATGGCACTTACTTTACCTCGTAGCCACGCTCGCCAGAGCGTGGGCGCAACACATTTGCCGTCGAAATCCCACGGTCTGGCGACCGTGGCTACCTAAA
>JAYVSP010000201.1:0-9746 GCA_043775215.1 Planctomyces sp.
CGTTTCGGTGTTCGGCACGGAGAGTCCCGGCTTCATGCCGGCGAACATGACGAAGCCAGGCTACTTGGCCACGCTGAATGATCCGACGTTCGGCACGCCGATCACGCGCATCACGGGCGATGCCGGCACGTCCCTCACGCTGCCTGTCAACGTCGGCGGCACGGCGTCGATCTACTGGAGTGGCGCGGTTCGTACCCACTATGTGACCGACCCGTCGTGGAACATCGACGGCTCGCTGATGATGCTCCGCAGCTATGACCCGGCCATGCCGTACCAAATCGTGCTGAACGGCTCGACGTATCAGCCGCTGTTCGTGGCCAGTCTGCCGTCCACGAACTATCGCTGGAGCCAAAACCCCGCGACCCCCAACGTGCAGTATGGATTCATCGAGCAGAACGTGCCCGATGCAAAGGGGACCGCCGTCGAAGGGACCGCCGCCCCATTGCCGGCTGCCGGTTCCGACGACGACAAGATCGTGCGCTACGACGTCACGACCGGGCAAGTGCTCAGCACCATCACGCTGCCGTTCAACAAGCTGTTCTCGGCGAAGGCAACGGTCGCGTTCGCCAACGGGCACGAGTACGCCGCGATGTTCGGCGTGGACAAGACCGCTCCGAGTTCCACCAGCATTTCGGTGTACGTCGTGCAACTCGACGCGCCCGTGGGACAGAATCCCGTCGTCGCTTCAATGCTGATGACGACATCGGACAGCGGCACTCCCGAAGCCGCGTATGCCACCGCGCTGGACTTCGGCAACTTGTGGTTCTCGCCCGACGGCCGGCACATTCTGACGATCTACAACGGCTCGACCGTCTCGACGCGGTCGTGGCGATTGCTGGATGTGAACTACACCGCCGGCGCGATTTCACCGCACGTCATTCCCAACCTCACGGCGGACGATGCCTTCCAAACCAATGGCGATCGGCTGAAAGGCCACATGCCAGTGAACTGGTCGCATCCCGTGTTCGCCTACGGCCCCAACGGGACCGACGTATTCATCGTCGGCGTCAGCGGCCAGTTCAACGGCCGCAGCTTTTCACAAAACGAGATCGCCACCGCCAACGGCGCGGTCGGCAGCGTGCTGGCCTTCAACGTCACGACCAACACCTTCAAGTCGCTCACCGATCCGACCAATGAAAACTTGGCGACTCACATCACCGCCACGAACACGCGACATCCCGGCTACGTGTTCGTGAGTTATTGGAACGACACCACGCGCGGCTCGAAGTACAGCGGTGAGATCATCGCCATCAATCTCGACAACCCGTTCGGCACGAACGGCACGATCGAACTGGTCCATCACCGCACGAACGTGGCCAATCACAATTACTACGGCAACACGCTGCCGACGGTCTCGCCCGACGGCACGCGGCTGGTCTTCAGCAGCACCTGGGGTCCGCTGCAAAGCATCACGCAGTCCTTCGTGCTCGACCTGCGCGGGAAAGTGCTGTAGCTGTAAGCGGCTTGCCCGTTCCGTATTCATAAAGCGGCCTTCGGCCGCAACCAAACAGGCGAACGAAAAACGCGCGTGTTTCGGACAAAGACTCCAGCGAGGCTCTGCCTCAGTCCGTTTTGGAACGAGGGCTATTGGCTATTGGTCATTGCCAAGTCATTTCAAATGACAAATGACCAATGACCAATCCCGTTTTTCTGATCGAAAACTTGACTCAATGAGTCAAGTTTTGAACTCAAAGAGGTCTATCGCGATGACGGCAAGCAGGCATTAGACTCCGCCCGCGCGTTGTGCGTCACGCGCTGCAAGCTGCAGTCATCACGGGATTGTTTGAGATGAAAGCGTGCGTCACTTGGCTGTTGATTTTGCTGACGGTTCACGCGCCCCTGCCTTGCCCGGATTTGGATGGTGAATGTCGTGGGACGCCAATCGACAGTCTCACGGAAGCGCACGCTTGGCATGTCTTGCTGCTGGGGGTTCAGCCGAACGACGACATTGATCGTGGTCCGATTCGTCCAAGCGATTCCGAGCATCCCGTCACGCCGGACGAAACGCCATTCGGCAAGTTGTCCATTGTTGGCTCCGCCGCGCCGAATGTTGGCGAGTTGGTGGCCTTAGACGACCGGAGTCCTTTTTGGATGGACCATGCGCCGCTGATGTTCGTTGATTCCCGCAATTGGAGTCACCGCCGTTTGGCGGGACTCGCCATCTGCGACGCCCTCGTGTCGCCGTCTTGCTCAGCTTTGTGTTTGGCGAGTGTTGCCTCGTTCCGCGATGAGCGACGAGCCGTGATGTGAACCGGTTCGCGTTCGTGTGGAAACGATTGGACCTCGCTTCGGCGTTCGCTTGGCTTTGCTCGGGCACGCGGTTGCGCATTCCGAGCTTGATAAACATGCCCATTCATTCCTCCGCCATCATCGACTCGGACGCCGTGATCGACTCGACCGCGACCATTGGGCCGTATTGCGTCGTCGAAGGTCCGGCACGCATTGGCGCTCGAACAAAGATCGGGCCGTTCGTCCACATCCTCGGCCACAGCGACATTGGCTGCGACTGTCAGATTCACGCCGGAGCGGTCGTGGGCGATCTGCCACAGGATCAGAAATATCGCGACGACATCAGTTATTGTCGCATCGGAGACGGAACTGTTCTGCGCGAGCACGTCACCGTGCATCGCGGTTCGACGGCGGAGTCCATCACCAGCATCGGGCAGCGCTGCTTCGTCATGGCGGGCGCACACGTCGGCCACGACTGCCAAGTGGGCGATGACGTGATTCTCGTCAACGGCGCGCTGCTCGGCGGTTATGTGGAAGTCGGTCGCAAGGCGGTGATCTCCGGGAACGTTGGCGTGCATCAGTTCGTGCGCATCGGCGAACTGGCCATGATCGGCGGCTTGACGATGGTCACGCAGGACGTTCCCCCGTACTTCATGTTGGACAATCGCGGTCTGTGCGTCGGGATCAATCGCATCGGCCTGCGCCGTGCCGGACTGAACCCAGCGGAATGTGAAGAAGCCAAAGCGGCCTATCGAGTGCTCTGCCGAATGCCCGGCGGCCTCAGCCAAGCCATCGCCACGCTCGCCGCGATGGTCCGCGAGATCACGGGTCGAACCATTCTGGAATTCGTGTCCGCCGAATCCAAGCGCGGAATTCATTTGCTCTCCCCGAAGAACGTGCCGTGGGAAATTGGCAACGACGCCGATCAAGGCGAACGAAAGTGAACAGTGATGAGAACGACGTGGTATGCTCTGCCTTGAGGATCAATTGCCGATGCGATGGCTCCGAAATTTGTGCTTGAACGTGTTGAAGTGGACAGCGAGCGTGTCGTGATCTACCGCATTGTGAATCGGAAAGACGCCTATCAATAACAGCGGAGCCAATGATGTTGAAGCTGCATCCGGAAATACTGGTGAAGGACGGCAAGAAGCAGTTTGCCGTGCTGCCCTATGAAGAATTTTTGGCTGTGCAAGAACGGCTTGCCGATGCCGAAGATCTCTTTGACCTGCGCGAAGCGAAACGAAGAGAAGGCCGCAAGCGGTCCACCTCATTGGCCAAGGTGAAACAGAAATTCGGCTTGCGGTGACGGTCAAATCTTCTACGTCGCTCTTGGTCGCAACTTCCCATGCTGCAAGCCGTCGTCAAATGGTCGTTGCTCAATCGTCCGGTCGTGATCGCGCTGGCGGCGATGTTGTTCGTGGCCGGTCTGCACGCGGCGTTCAATGCTCAGCTTGATGCGTTTCCAGAATTCGCACCGCCGCAGGTCATCGTGCAAACAGAAGCGCCGGGCTTGTCGGCCAGCGAAGTCGAACAGCTTGTCACGCTGCCGATCGAGCAATCGGTCACGGGCGTGCCCGGTTTGGAGTTCATGCGGTCGCGGTCAATTCAAGGGCTGTCGATGCTGACCGTCGTGTTCCGGGATGACGTGAATATCTATTTGGCTCGCCAGTTGGTGGCCGAGCGATTGACCGAAGTGGCGAATCAACTTCCGGACGGCGTCGAAACGCCACGACTGGGGCCGCTGACGAAGACCACCGGGCGGCTGGTCGTGTTCGCGTTCACGTCGGACACGGCCTCGGCGATGACCGTGCGCGACCGCGTGCAATGGGTCGTGCGGCCTCGGTTGCTGGCGGTGAAAGGAGTCGCACAGGTCACGCTGTTCGGCGGCGAAGTGCGGCAGTTTCAAGTGCAAGTCGATCCCGAAGCGCTGGCCGCTCGGCGACTGACGATCAACGACGTGGTCGAAGCGACGAAGCAGGCCAGCGCGATTCGCGGCGCGGGCTTCCAAGAAAATGACAGCCAGCGCTTGGTGATCCGCACCGAAGGGCAAGTCTTCACGCCGGAGCAACTCGGCGAAACGCTGATCGCGCGGAGCCAAGGGACGCCGATCCGGCTGCGCGATGTCGCGCGAGTCGTCGAAGGGCCGGAGCCGAAGTTCGGCGACGCGCTCGTCAACGGCCAACCAGGCGTCGCATTGTTCGTTGAAGACCGCGACGACAGTGGCCACACTTGGTCGGCAACTCTGCGACTGTCGCCGGATGTATTTCCGCTCAAGACCCATCGGCAGTTTGAAGATTTGCTGCATCGGGAACTAGCTGATCCACTTTCGGGATTGCTCTCCGCTTTACATGCGAGGCCCAAAGGTTGCGTCGATGCCAGAATCACTCTCGTCATTCGGCCGTGCCGCGCGAGTTGGTATCGCTTGGCCGGGCGCGTCGTCGCTCGGATTGAGCGAAGTTTCGCGTGGGATCGGCTGGGGTACTGGTTCGCGAAGCGTGCGCGAAGTCCGCAGCGGTTTGTTCGAGGCGTCGCTTGGATCGTTGGCCGTTTGGCTCGTCGCGCTGAATCGTCATATGACGCGGCCGACGCACGCGACAAGTTGAACAAGCATCTCTTCGAGACGCATCTTGTTCTGGCAGTCTGCTGCGCCAAAAACCAAGAGACGGCGGCTCACGACGCTTTCACGGAACTCGCTGGTGCGTTCGGACGATTCACGTCGCATCGAGTCGTCTTTGGGATGTCGAAGCCGCGTCACGGAATCCCGAAGCGGAACGGACGCGGCTTTCTTTTGTCGGCCGAGGAACTCGCAACGCTCTGGCATCCACCGACTGCGAACGTCCGCACCGCGAAGTTGCGAAGAGCACCGAAAACTTCCCCTATCCCGTGATCGAGGAAGCGGTCGTCAACGCGATCTACCACCGCAGCTACGAAGTGCGTGAGCCGGTCGAAGTCCGCATCTACCAGGACGAGCTGATCGTGCTCAGCTATCCCGGCCCCGACCGCTCCGTTCGCCTTGCACAACTCCGCGCCGGTAAAGCCAACCCGCGTCGGTATCGCAATCGCCGCATCGGCGAGTTCTTGAAGGAACTCGAATTCACCGAAGGCCGATCCACCGGCATCCCTAAAATCATCCGAGCCATGAAAGAAAATGGCTCGCCGCCGCCAGAGTTCGAATTCGACGAAGACCACAGTTATTTCATGGTCCGCCTGCCCGTACAGCCCGACGCGCCGCAGGTCAACTTGTACCGGCGACTTGTCCGGTCGTGGACAAGTCGTCCCCATGATACCCCCCATGATCCGAACCAAGTTCCCCCCCAAGTTGCGCGAGTCTTGGGACTCTGCCGCAGCCAGCCGCTGAGTCGCCGGGAACTTCAGTCCCACAACCCGTCAAGCAAGGTTCTTAGCCGGCGCAGCACGCGGGCTTTGGCGAGAAAACAGGCGTTCGCCGTCATTCCCAATTCGCTGGCGACATCCGCAGCCGGGCGTTCATTCACCGTGAGTTCCCAGCAGGCTCGCCACGTCTTTTCCTCAAATTCCTTTTTCATCAGTTCCAGCGCTCTTACAAGAATCGCTTGCTGGTGCTCCTGATCCCACAACTCTTTAAGTTTTTCGTCGGACATCACACCGCTCAATCCGGCATCGCAAGTCGCCCGTCCCGCGACTTGCTTACGCCGAAAACGCTCGCGGCATCCGTTGACCGCAATGGTTCTCGACCACGCTCGGAATGACCGATTGGCGTCGTAGGTAAAAGAAGGCAGTTTTTCAAAGGCTATCAAGAATACGTCCTGAACCAAGTCGTCAGCATCAATTCCATCCAACCCGCAACGCCTCGCCCAAAATCGCAGCAACGGGGTGTAAAGCATGACCAATGTCTTCCATGCTGCTCCGTCATTGGACTGAACCCGTTGCAATAAGGACAAAGAAGTGGTGGACATGTCGATTTCGCCGTGCGTTCCGTTGCGAGAAATTAGCTCGCGTTACGGTTCAATCATGGCTGGTGCCTCGCTTGATTTCGAGGGCGACCAAGTCAGCACAAAGGCAGAAAGATTTTTCATCGTTCTGATTTTACGGCACGTTTGCCGGAAGAACGTCGTGACGAAGTGGACTTCCGCCGGGCCGGTCGAGCCGAAACCGGAGGATAGATGAGCGCATCTTCGATGCTCATTTTCCCAAGCTCCGACCCGCCGAATTGCGTTTGCAGCGGTGCCGGAAAACGCTGATACATGCTTTGCACGTCGGCAACCAGAGGATGTGAAGCACTGAGCAATTTCACGTCAAAGGGACCGACCGCAAGATTTGACATTCCCCGGATGATGCGTTGAGCATCGCGATATGCTGTAAAAAAACCTTTGTCGTCCACTTGTCGAGACGCAATGAATAAAGACCAATGACCATCGTCGCTTGTCTTAATCCAGGCGGCTGCCTGCACGTCGAAACCATTCTTGATGAGTTCGCTGAGCAGTCGTTGCCCATCGTCCCGTTGTTCAGTTACCAATGTTGTTCGATCCACGGCATGACTCCATGTGTGGTTTGGGTGATGGCGTCGTAAAGCCCCTGTGCTTCGGTCTGCCCTTTGCGGTCGTACCGAGAAGATTCTGTCCAAGATTTGACAATTGCCCAGTTCGCAGAAAAGGCTGGGTCATTTTGCGTTTGCAACTCATGTTCGTTCAGCAATTCGGATGCTTTGAGCAAGTTCATGAAATCGTGCGAGTAGCATTTTTCGACAAATTTCCGATCCCGTGGAAAGTCATCCCGCATCGTCAATTTCGCAATGCATGCTTTCAAACCGCATTCGACCGCGTAACCTGTCAAATAGTATGCGCCATCGAACATCTTCTGGTCCAGAAGTGCTTTCGCCTCCGCCAGGCGAACGTTGGCAAGCGCTTGAAATTCAGCCCTGTTCATAATGCGTCACCTTATCACGGACGAACTCTCGGTTCACCCCTCTACCACATACGGCGTTGTCAGCCGGAACTGCGGATGCGATTCGAGGTACGCGGCGATGCGGTCGGTGCGCGAGAGGGCGGTCGGGATGAAGTCCACCGCTTGTTGCAGGCGGTCGTTGGGTTCGGCGCAACTGAAGCGGAGGAAACCGGCACCCGCTTCGCCGAAGCATTCGCCGCCGAGGCAGGCGACGCCGAAGTGGTCGTCGGCTCCTTCGAGCAGGTACAGCGCGAGGCCGTGGCTCTTGATGCCTAGCCGGTTGCAGATCGGGGCGACGTTCGGGAAGACGTAGAACATCGCGGTCGGGTCGAGCGTTTTGAAGCCGGGGATTTGGTTGAGGCCGTTGGTCAAGAGGACCACCTTCTCGCGGAACTTGGCCATGACGGCGTCCCGTTCGGCGGAGTCTCGTTCCAGTGCGGCCTTGCCGGCGAGTTGCACCAGCGGCGGAGTGCAGCTCAGCGTGGTGTTGATCATCTTGCTGATCGAGTCCACGATCTCGGCCGACGAGACCGCGAAGCCCAGTCGCCAGCCGCTCATGCCGGGTCGCGTGCGAATGAAATTGAATCGCGCTACCTCGCGGGAAAGACGATCGAACTTCTGTCCGCTCGCGTCGCGGGACGAAAAACTTTTGCTGAACGTGTACGCGGCCACGCACTGCTCCATCATGCCGGGCTGAGCCAGCAGCGAGTGATGCTGGCCCTTCCAAACCACGTGACAATACGGCTCGTCGCTGAGCACCGCGATGTTCTTGCCGCGGATCAGATCGGCGATCTCGCGCAGGTGTTGCTCGGTCAGCATCAACTATCAATTTCCGGGGACCGTCACCGCTTTGCCATCTCTCCGATGGCCTAATGCACGATGCGTTGCAGTATCAATCGAGTAGCTCACAAAACGAACTGATCCATCGCACAGAGCCATATTCAAGCCGCCGGTGTGGGCTGATCCAAACCGCCTTTCGTATTGGGTCGCGGAGTCTTGCAACGGCGGATCAATTGTCCAGAGATTCATGTCGAGATCGACGCCCGAATTCCAGCTTTGGTCGTATCCGGGATCGGTTCCGGTCTCATAGGCGGTGATCATCACAGACTTTTCCCCCACCAGATACGTCGCCGACAAACCGTCTCGCACATCGCTCCAGCGAATTTCACTGCGCTGAAAACAGACGCCCGTCGCTTGGCTGACATCGAGCCAAACGTATGTCGGGCTGTCACCGACGCTGAGCGATGGCGGCCCGGTTCCCGTGTTGGTGATGTAGTCTCCTTCGTTCACCGCAAAGTCGAGCTTGGCGATGTTCGCGGACGCGACTGCATTGAACGGCGGGAAATACGGTCCGGCGGGGCTTAAGGGATTTCCCGACCGATCGGGACAGCGATAACTCGACACGGGCGTTTGACGAACTTCGCCCAACACCGTGGACAAGGCCGGCCCGGAAACTCCCAGGCCCCGTTTCCGTAACGCCGACTGTTCCAGAAACGGCAGCAGACTGTAGGCCCAGCCTCCCGGTTGACTTCGATCCGTCCCGCGATTCGGATCGCCGACCCATTCCAACCCCCAGCCATTGCTGGGAAGCCGACCGAACGTCCCCTCATGATTGTGAAACGCCAATGCAATCTGCTTCAGTCGATTGCGACATTCCATCCTCCGCGCCGCGGAACGAGCCGCCTGCACGGCCGGCAACAGCAGGGCAATCAGTAGCGCGATAATCGCGATCGAAACCAACAGTTCAACAAGCGTGAAGCCGCGACGCCGACTCACACCAAGCATCGAATTGATTGATGGTGTAAACATAGACAACACCGATCCCATGGGTTCTACCGCACGACGTACACCCAAATCGTCGACCCAACTACTCGATCCGCGCGATGCTGTCGGAACCAATTCAAGCTTTCTTGTTCGACGGCGCGATAGCCACCATGTCCGTCCGGCGCAGTCAAGGCATGTCCCATGAGATAGTTCACACTGATTGCATAGACACCGGACTGCGGTTTCGCTGTCAATTCGCCCGTTGAGGTTTCCAGTCGCATCCCCTTGTCGGGCAATTCGAACTCCAAGTCGAAGATTCGTGGATCGAAATGTCCAAAATACGCTAAGTAAATCGGTTCCCGGTTTGACGTCGCGCTTACCGACGCCCGAAATCGCAACAAATCCTGACCCCAATCCAGATTGCTATCGATTAAATGTCGGTGCCCGTTCGTGGAACCTCCCGCGATTTCGTTGAAATACGAAAGACAATTCGGATACGCGACGGTCGCACTGATGAGGTTCCAGACAATCAGCAGCCAAGAGAGAAAACCTGAAATACGACTGAAAGGCACCTTTGGCGGACGCACAACTCGTGAGCAGAAGACGAACAAGAACGGTAAAACAGGCATGACATAGCGAGCATGCATCGTGAAATCCGTTTGGCGACTCGCCACCAACAGGACTGCTGCGGCAGGAGCGACCACGCACAGATCGTTGCGAAGGACTCCATTCCTAGAGGCTATCTGAGAATCAAACTGTGTGTTTTCTGTAGTGAAACGGCGGTCCCATTGGTTTTGGGGCGAGCCGGTTGAGCATCAAGCTGATCTGAG